>CAYQQX010000079.1:0-20387 GCA_964419495.1 uncultured Anaerolineales bacterium | reverse complement strand
AGCCCCCACCCCCTATTTCCAGGGAGATTCTCTTTAGCTTGCGTAACATCAATTAATAATCCTTTCAGAGATTCTTCGTCGCTTCGCTTCTCAGAATGACAATTTTGCTCGATACTCATATTGACCATCACAATAATTCGTGATATTCGGCAAATTCGTCCACATTCGTGATAAATTATTCATGACTATAATGATCGATTTTACTATATTAAAAAGAAATGGCCCAATCTCGCTGATGATTAGGCCCAAGTTCTTTCGAATTTCTTACATCTTTTGGCTTAGCAAGTAGCTAAAAACAGCTTCCCTTATTAGAAGCTAAACTTCTCTGCTCCTGCAGGATTGTCAAATCCTGCAATAACTGCCTGGATTTGGCAATCCAGGTTGAGCATAACAGGGAATTTTTGATTATGTTGTCATGTACTCTCTAAAGCTGCTCGAACCTTTTTCTTATCGGCAGGGATGTCCCTGATGCGCACACCGGTAGCATCATAGATAGCATTGAGTATAGCCGGAGCGGTCGCCAAGGATGGCGCTTCGGCGAAGCCTTTGACGCCTAACGGCCCTTCAGGATGGGGAACTTCGACCATCGCCGGGATGATCTCGGGGGCCATCACCGCGCTGGGGATCTTGCATTTGCGCAGCGTATCTGTCAGGTTGACCCCCTCTTCAATGAGATATTCCTCGGTAAGGGCATATCCCAGGCCCATCACCACGCCCCCGTGAATCTGGCCTTCGACAACAGTTCTGTTGAGCACATTGCCCAGGTCATTGGCAGAAATCACGGTCAACACTTTGACTTCGCCAGTGCGTGTATTGACTTCGACCACAGCGACCTGGGTGTTATAGGCATAACACCAGTGGGTGGCGCGCGATTCGAATCCCGGCTCACCATAATGGCTGGGCTCGTCCTCGAGCAATGGATCAGTTCCACTGGGATTGTATTCCCGCTCGACGACGAATTTCTCACCGATTTCACCCAGTTCAATCGAGTTGCCGCTTTCGGGGTCAACGATCAGTTTGCCGTCCAATTTCAGCTTATTTGGTTCTTGCTCCAGGATTTCTGCGGCGCGGCTGAAGATTTCGTCCTTCAAAGCCCGGCAAACCATCACGGTGGCATTGCCGGTCATATAGGTTTGGCGGGAAGCCGTGGTTGGGCCCGTCGGCGGGGTGATAGCCGTGTCCGGGCCAACGATTTCGATATTGTCAATGGGAGTGCCTAACTCCAGGGATACTAATTTTGCAATTCCCGAATAGGCCCCTTGCCCATACTCGTGCTGGCTGTGTCGTAAAACCACATTTCCTTCACGATCCAGCTCGATGATCGCCCCCGCCCGTTCAGTCAGACCGTGTCCGAAACCGATATTCTTAACGGCCGATGCGACACCGTATCCAATCTTTTTGTCACCATTCGAGGAGGGAAACTGGATGTTCTGGAACTCCCTTTGGGCGGCTTCGACGGTCTCTTTGATGGATACTACGCCCGCGGGCAGGATATGGTCAGCAGCGGTGGGCAGGTCAACGTCCAGGCCATTGATCAGCCGGATGGTAAAGGGGTCGATATCCAGCTGACGAGCGATCTCATCCAGTTGCTGTTCTATGGCCACAGCCACCTGATTGACCCCAAAGCCGCGCATCGCACCGCAGAGCACGTTATTGGTGTACCAGGCGCGTCCTTCCAAGCGCAGGTTTGGGACATAATAAGGTCCCGCGCCAAAGACCATGGTGTTCTCCAAGACGTCGAAACTGAGCGACATATACGCCCCAGCATCCAGGGTCACCTGGGCATCGATGGCCAAGATGCGGCCATCTTTATCTGCGCCAGTCTTATAATGCATCCAGGCTGGGTGGCGCTTGGCGTGCACGCGCAGCGACTCCTCGCGGGTCAGGACGAACTTGACCGGTTTCCCTGAGAGTTTGGCGCCCAAAGCCAGGTGCTGCTCGAGGATGGGGTCTTCCTTGCCCCCAAAGGCGCCTCCAATCGGCAACTGTACCACGCGGATTTTCCCTTCAGGCATATCCAGGATTTCCGAAAGCTGGGTGCGCACATCAAAGGCAGCTTGGGTGCCCATTTTGAGCACCACACCGCCGTCAGGACGTGGATAGGCAATCCCTGACTCGGGTTCCATAAATCCGTGCTCGATGAAAGGCGTGGTGTAGTCATCCTCGACGATCACAGCGCATTGCGCAAAAGCCCCCTCGACATCGCCGCGCTCAATCACCGCGTGATGAGCGAGATTGCCTTTCTCGTGAACCTTAGGCGCGTCAGGGGCGGCCGCTTCCTCTGGAGTTAAGACACCGGGCAGAACCTCGTACTCAACCTTAATTTTGCTCAGTGCCTCTTGGGCGATCTCCGGGGATTGGGCGAAAACGCTGGCCAGGGAATCGCCTATATATCTGGTCTTGTCTTCAGCGATGGCAGGTTGATCGCGTATGACGATGCCGCATTGATTCTTTCCTGGGATATCTTTGGCTGTGAGAACCAGCTCGACGCCTTCTACTGCCTCCGCTTCAGAAGTGTCGATGCTCAATATATTGGCGTGGGAGTATTCAGCCCACAAGATCTTCCCGTAGAGCATACCCTCCTCGCTGATATCATCGCCGAACAAGGTCCTTCCGGTGACAAGGTCAACTGCATCACGCGTCAACAGGGTTGATCTCACCCGATCGCCCTCAGGTGCAATCGGCGGCACATCTTCACCTTCACGGATCATCCTGCCCGCCTCTTCGATGGCATCAAAGATCTTGAGATAACCGGTGCAACGGCAGAGGTTGTTGTTTCTAGTCAAAGCAGTCTTGATCTCATCCCGCGTGGGATCAGAATTTTCATCTAGCAGAGCCTTGGAAGCCATGATCACGCCCGGGGTACAGAAACCACATTGCACGGCACCCTGCTCAACGAAGGCATATTGCAAAGGATGGAGGTTCCCATTCTGAGCCAGGGCCTCGATGGTTTCCACCTGGCCGCCATCCACCTTGGACATACGCACCAGACAGGCTCTACGCAGCTTGCCATCAAAGATCACCGAACATGATCCGCAATGGCCGCTGCTGCAGCCATTCTTGGTGCCAGTCAGGCCCAGGTAGTCGCGCAGGAAATCCATCAGGTTCATATCTGCAGGCACCTGCGTCTGAATTGGTTCGCTATTTACCGTTAATTGGATGTTGATTAAATCTGACATATGACAAAACCTTTAAATCACAAATTTAATGAATAGTTTGGATAAAACGAATTTTGTATTGGTCAAAGGCATCTCAAATAGTTTTGTCATTCTGAGCGGAGCGAAGAATCCCGTGGCATTCAGTTTTTTAAAATTTTTGTATTCAATAAATTCATCAGCACTTCAAGGTGTCCCTTCGACTTGCTCAGGGCAAGCTTCGTCGCTTCGCTTCTCAGAATGACACATCAAAAAATTCAACATTCTGACGATCACTGCAGGATGACACAAATTTCTTAAGATTTGCATTCGTGCATTCGTGATCCAAACCTACGCTGGCCATTCCTGAGTCTTCACTACAGCCTTCATCTTCTCTTGATCGACCAGTTTCCCATGGCTGATGACATGGGCTGGCGCTTCGTGGTTGCGCAGCGCCTCGAGCACATTGGGCTCATCCAGCACAACGATATTGGCGGGCGCGCCGACTTTGATTTCAAATTCATTTAAGCCGATGCATTGGGCCGCTTTGGTGGTCACCATATCATAAAGTATTTCCATATCCTGGCGAGTGGTCATCCAAAGCAAGTGCGATACAAGGAAGGCAACCTCGAGCATGTTATTGCGGCCATAGGGATAATAGGCATCGGAGATATCATCCATCCCGATACAGACAAGTACATCCTCCTCAAGAAGCTCACGCACACGCGCATGCAACGGTCCGGTATGGGGATCGCTGACCACGCCCATTTGAGCTTTCTTGAGCAATGAAGCCAGTTTCTGCAAATAGGGTTTGGGATACATGGACATGGCGCGGGCGTGATGGGCTAATGAGCGACCGTGCCAACCGCGCTGGATGGTTTCCAAGGCCATCAACTCCAGGGAGCGTAACCCAGGGTCGCCGGCATCATCGACCAGCATCGAGACCGGTTTATCGAATTCTTCGGCAATGTCATAACAGACTTTGACATGCTCGGCGATATCGGCATCAGTGAACTCGATCCAGGGGATGCCGCCGACTACATCGGCGCCAAGTTCCATGGCCTGTCGTACGAGATCAGCCGCGCCGGGTTCACGCACAATGCCATCCTGGGCGAAGGCCACCACTTGAATATCGACAATGTCCTTGAACTCTTCACGCGCCCGGATCAGGGCTTTGGTGCCGATCAACTTGGCTTTGCTGTCTACATCAGCAAAAGCGCGGATGTGTGTACCGCCATAGATCGCTGAGAGAGCCACGGCTTTGCGAACATTCTTGATGATCCAAGATTCGTCGTAGGATTCTTTGACTCTCGCAGCCAATTCAATGGCCGTCATGGCCTTTCCCATATCAGCACCGTGATAATCTTTGAGAGCCAACTCATCCATCATCGGCAGTGTATATACTTTGCACAGGTGAAGGTGGGTGTTGACGAAGGCTTCAGTGACCAGGTTGCCCTGGGCGTCGATAGTCTGCGGGGCATCGCCGGACAGGCTCTCATCAATGACGGCGATCTTCCCATCAGCAACGCCAATTTCGTAGCGCTCATCCGGCTGACCGCGCAATTGGCAATTTTTGATCAGGATGTCGAATTGTTGGGTCATAGTTTCCTTTCTTTTCAACCTTTACCCTCACCCCCCGCCCTCTCCCGGTAGGAGAGGGGGCTTTGCTTCAACATTAGCGGTTGTTCCCACTCCCCATGGGAGAGGGTTGGGGTGAGGGCGAAAATTACATTACTCCCTATGATACGGCTTCAACAGCGCCGCCGGGTAAGATGCCTGTCTACCGGCAATCACCAGGGCGACGATGGTGACGATATAGGGCAGCGCCAGGAACGTCTCATAGGGGATGGGCAATTGCAAGCCCATAGCCTGCAAGCGCAACTGCAAGGCATAGGTACCGCCAAAGATCAACGATCCCAACATGACTTTAGAGGGGTTCCAGTTCCCGAAGATCACCAGGGCGATAGCCACCCACCCGCGCCCGGCGATAATGCCATGGGTAAAGGCGCCCAACTGCGAGAGCGACAAGAACGCGCCACCCATGGCCATCAGGCCGCCCCCAATCGCCAACACGATATAACGGATGCGGAAGACATTCATCCCCGCCGCGTCGGCCGCTTCGGGGTTTTCGCCCACGGCGCGCACTTTCAGGCCAAAGCTGGTGCGGTACATCACCCACCAGGAAACCGGCACGATGATCAAAAAGGTGATGTAGGTGAGCAAATATTGGTCCAGGATTGTGCCTAAAATTGGGGTATTTGCCAAGGGGGTGAGTTGCTCGAAGGGCGGTATCGATGGAGGTGTTGCGCGCCCGCCGTAGTTCAGGCGGAAGGCATACAGGGCCAATCCGCTGGCCAGCAGAGTAATGCCCAACCCGGAGACGTGCTGATTAACGCCCAAGGATACGGTGAATAAGGCCATCAAAATGCCCAACAAAGCACCGCTGACAATAGCCATCAGCAAACCCACCCAAAGGGAACCGGTAATATCGGCGGCGTAGAAACCCACGAAGGCTCCCAGGAACATGATGCCTTCGATGCCCAGATTGAGCACCCCGGCGCGTTCAGAAAACGTCTCACCGATAGCTGCTAACAAGATCGGTGTGGCGACCCGCAAAGTGGCCGCAGTGAGAGTGGCGATAAACATAGCTACGACCATCATGCCCTCCGAATTCGATAGCGTTGCAACAAGAACATGCCCAGGATCACCAGCAGCATTGTCGCCTGGGTGACTTCACCGAGATAGACCGGCACCCCCAAAGCCCGGCTGACGGTCTGCGCGCCGGTCTCGACCAGTCCAAAGAACAAGGCCGAAGCCCCTGCGCCCAGGGCGTTGAGTCCGCCCATGGTGGCGATAATGATACCCGTGTAGCCATAGCCAGGGGATAATTCGCCGATCAGGTGATATTGGATGCCGGCGACTTCGACATAACCAGCGATCCCGGCGATGCCCCCGCTGATCAGGGCGGCGAGTAATACAGTACGTTCTACGTGGATGCCGGCGAAGCGCGCCCCCTCCTTCCCGAGGCCGACTGCCCTGAGCTTCAGCCCGAAGCTGGTCCTGGTAAGGATGAACCAGACCACAGCCACGGCGACTAAAGCCAGCACAAAACCGAAGTGCAGGCGCGAGCGCGCTACCAACTGCGGCAGGCGCGTCGCCTCAGCGATCTCAGGAGATTGGGGCCAGCCCGACTCCGGATCGCGCCACGGTCCGTTGAGAATGGCGCTGATGATGAATAAGATGATCGAATTGGTCAGCAGGGTGGTCACCACTTCATCGACATTGAGGTAAACCCGCAATAAAGCCGGGATCAACGCCCATAACATCCCAGCGACGAAACCGCCCAGCACCATTAACAGGATCGCTACGGGCGTAGAAACCTCACCAAGAACAGTACCCAGCCAGGCCGCAGCCAGCGCACCTGCATACAACTGCCCTTCAGCGCCAATATTGTAATATCCCGCTACGAAGGCCACGGTCACAGCCATCCCGGTCAGAATCAGGGGCGTGGATTTCACCAACACCTCGAGGAAGCTAACCCTGCCAGATAACGGGTCAATCAAGAAATAATAATAGGCTTCAAAGGGATTGGCCTTACCCCAAATGATCAACCCTGAGGTCAAAATAAAGGTCAGCACTAAGGTGATTACCGGAATCAGCCCGCGAAACCACAACGGTGCGCCTGTTTTTTCGAGTCTAAATTTAGGTAACGGCATGGTTATTTTCCTTCAGCACACCCGACATCATCAAACCCAATCGCTCGATATCGGCCTCCCCCACCGGGAGTACACCGACGATTTCGCCCTCATACATCACTGCAATGCGATCTGACAAAGCCATGATTTCATCCAAATCTTCCGAGATCAGCAGCACGGCAGCTCCTCGCTCACGCTGTTCCAGCAACTGGTTGTGAACGTATTCCGTAGCGCCCACATCCAGGCCGCGTGTAGGTTGGGGGGCAATGAGCACATCGGGATGATTGGCTAACACTCGCGCCAGCAGCAGCTTCTGCAGGTTACCACCCGAAAGGGTGCGCGCCCGGTCTGTTGGGCGAGCTTTGATCTGGAACTGATCGATCAAATCGTTGGCATATTTCCTGATCGATTTCTTGTCTAAGACACCGCGCGATGTGTAGCGCCTCAGGTGTTCCATAACCATATTATCGGCAACGGATAGTTCGCCAACAACACCGGCATGCCTGTCTTCCGGGATGCGTCCTACGCCTGCAGCAGTCATCTCTGATGGTGATGCGCCTCTCATCTCACTCGCGCCCACCCGGATGCTGCCACTGGTTGGAGTCCTGATCCCGCAGAGGGTTTCTGCCAACTCCTTCTGACCGTTACCTCCCACACCGGCAATCCCTAAGATCTCACCGGCGTTAACAACCAGGGAAACGTCCAACAAGGCCCGTAAGCCGCGGTCATCGTCAGCGCACAGTTTGTCGACCTGGAGTACAGGTTGGTCAGCGATGGCTTCTCCATGTCGAGTCACGCCAAAGGTCTCGCGCCCCACCATCATCTTTGCCAACTCGGTAGGATTGGTGGAAGATGTGTCTATGGTAGAAATCGCCCGGCCATCGCGCAGCACCGTCACCCGGTCGCTAATGGCCATGACTTCGTTCAATTTATGGGAGATGAAAATGATCGAGATACCCTGTTCCCGTAGATTCTTTAGGATTTCAAATAATGCATCGACTTCTTGCGGAATAAGTACAGCAGTAGGCTCGTCGAGGATGAGAACGCGCGCTTCGCGAAAAAGCGCTTTAAGAATCTCAACCCGTTGTTTCTGGCCCACTGAAAGATGACGAACAATTGCAGATGGATCGATCTCGATACCGAATTTGGCCGCTGAGTTGGCGACTTCCACCTCGATGGCTTTCATGTCCAGGCTCAGACTCTCGCGATAACCCATGATCACATTCTCAGCCACGCTAAAGGGCGGCACCAGGGCGAAATGCTGCGTAACCATGCCGATGCCTAATTCAATGGCGTCCTTGGGCGATCCAATACGCACCGTCTGGCCATCAACGACGACCTCGCCTGTATCCTCTTGATATAGGCCAAACAAAATACGCATCAGGGTGGTCTTGCCTGCGCCGTTCTCCCCTAGGAGGGCGTGTATCTCACCCTTTTTCAACTGGAAATTCACGCGGTCGCTGGCAATCACATCGCCAAATTGTTTGGTGATTTGACGCATTTCTACAACGTGCATAAGGCCTTCCTAATCATCAAAATGTACACGGATGAACACGAATTCCACGGATACAGAATAAAATCCTGTAAATCCGTGAAATCCGTGTCCGAAGTTTGAAATTAATTCGATCCAGCGGGGGTCGCTTCGTCGATGTCTACGCGGAAGAGACCATCGAGGATCTCCTGGTTGCGCTGGGCTACCAGTTCAACGATTTCGGCTGGAATCTTGGAATCAAGGCCATGATAGTCAGCTAATGAAGCGCCGCCTTTGGCCATCATGCTGAAGTCCTTGAGGTCCTGAGATGTGAAGGCACCGGCAACAACCTGCTCGATGACGTAATCAACGGTGGGCTCCATATTCCAGACAGGGCTGGAGAGCACGTGTTCGGGGCCCAACTCATTCTGGTCGCTCATGTTGCCAAAAGCAAAGAGATCGTTCTCGACTGCCGCTTCGATGACACCAAAGCGCTCAGCGAAGAGTACATCGGCACCGGCATCGACCTGGGACAGGGCAGCCTCTTTGGCTGCGGCGGGGTCGAACCAGCTATTGATGAAGGTCACCAACACGGTAGCATCGGGGTTGACCTCTTTGACGCCCTGGATGAAGGCGTTGACGATGCGGTTGACCTCAGGAACAGGATGCCCGCCAACCACGCCGATCACGCCACTCTCAGACACGCCACCGGCGATCAAGCCGCACAGGTAGGCCGGTTCGTGGATCCAGTTATCGAAAACAGAGAAGTTGTCACCCGAGGGGCTGTATCCAGACCCAAAAGCAAAGGCAATCGCCGGGTAATCGGAGGCTACGCGTCGGACGGCTTCTTCGTTACCGAAGGCATCACCAAAGACGATATCGGGCTGGCTTTCTTCGGCCACTTCGCGCAGCACGCGCTCCATGTCTCCAGCATAACCGATGTCATCGGTGTACTCATAGGTAATACGTCCTTCGCTCTCGGCTTTCTTCAACGCTTCATGGATGACGCCATCCCAGGGCTCTTCAATGGCGGTAGCAAAGGCAGCAAATACCGACGGCACCCCAGCTTCCTCAGCTGGTTCTTCTGCAGGCGCGGGCGCGCAACTGGCAACGACGAGCACCAGCAATGCAATCAGGGAAAACAAGGTAAAACGTTTGATAGTCATTTATTCCTCCTGGATTTATCATCTAAACGAATATGGTAGGGCAGTAGCTAAGCAACATGATGAGGAACGCCACCTCCTTTCTCGCTCAACAACCCGACTCCAGGTTGTGTCGAAATCATGAATTACATAATTGAGAATAAAAGACCCCGATAAAAATTGCCTACCGAGGTCTTTTCTAATTTATACCATAACTTCGTCAGGCAAACGCATGGTTTCATTGGCCTTGACGATCTTGTCGGGCACATCGAAGTTCAAATTTGCACCAACCATTTGCTCCACATATTGCTTGATGGAAACATCCCAATATTTCTTGGTGACATAATAGACGCGGGCACCACCCAGTTCGTGCTGATACTCGGGCCAGGGGTAGCTGGGCTGCGCCATACCGACGCCCCAGCGCTTCCAACCATTGTAGCTTTCGTAGGTCGCCCACCATTCCTGGTTGCCAAGGATTTCAAAGCCGTAGTAGGCTTTGGCATAGTACATGATCGCGCCTATGCGCAAGCCGCGCATCAGAGCCATAGTGTGCAAGCTGATATTGATCTCCTTGCTCATCAAGCGGCCATTGGCAAAACCAGCCAGCTGACCATCGACAATACCCACCAACACGTAGGGGTCCTTGAGGCGCTTGCGGTACCAGCCAGCCAATTCGGCATACACTCGGGCACCAACAACATCGTAAAAGTCGTGTTTTGCCTGCATGACTTTCATGACATAGTCCATCATCATGGGGGCTTCTTTGAGCTTAGCTTCACGGATATAGAGTTGACGGCCATCTTTCAATTCGATGGTCGCTGGATTCCAGGGCTCCAAATCCATAGGCGGTGCTTGCAGGATCGGTTCGATTTCTTCTACATCAAAAGTGACCTGAGGTCGAGATACTTCACATGGGGGATCGAGACGCATAATATTTCTCCTTTAGAAATTATTAATATAGGTTTACAGAATTACCACAGAGCACACCGAGATATTTAAGAAAACTCTCTGTGCTCTCCGTGGTTTTAATATTAAGCTATTCTAACAAAGCTGCGCTCAGCTTATCCAAGCTTTCAATATGGCTGGGGTCAACAGCATCGCCAAAGCGGGTTTTCTTCATTCCAGCTTTCTTTTTCATCAACTCTTCGTAGCGATCATCATCGACGAAAGCTACACAGCGACCGATGCTGGCCTCGCCATCGACGAAGCGCCAGGGGAAGAAGCCAATTGTGGCGCGCTGGTTGAGCAACAAATCGATATCACCACCAAGGCATTCTGCATGGATGATTCCATGTGGGAACATGGCAATGTGCATCATCTGATATTTGCTGTCATCATAGAACTCTGCCAATGTCATCCCGAATTTCTTTTGGAAGACGATCTCGGCTTCCTTGGTCTGACGAGGCATCCAATTACGGATGATGGTATTCATGGGGTGGTCGGCACTACCGCAATCGACTGCAATCCAGCGCAATTTTTTAGCGATTGCCCATTCTACAAATTCAATATCGGGGCCAGGATGCTTTACCATATAGCGAATTTCATCTGCCGTATCATGGTCCCACCCAAAGTGGTGGTACCCGGTATGGATGATGAGAATATCGCCCTCTTTGACTTCCACGCGCTCTTCGATCATCGCGCTGGTGTATACATCATAATCTCCAGCTACATCGCTGAGGTCGACGATAACGCCTTCATTGACCAGGAAATCCATATCCAACTCAGCCATATCCTTTCCGGGGGTATAGAAATGGATCTCTCCATCCAGGTGTGTGCCTAGATGGTTGGAATGGGTGAGCAGTTGGCCATTGGCTCCATTAGGGGCTAGGCGCTTGAAGTATTTCACCTGCAGGGGTTCATAAGTCGGCCAGGGGGGTGTTCCGACTCCTAAGGGAATCGTAAGATCAATTACTTTCATTTCACTATCTCCTATATATTTTTGGATGCGCGCAGGTTAGCTTCAAATTCCTGCACAAACTTGATTTTCAACAACATGATTTTAGAATGTGCCTGACATTAATGCTAACACAATTCCGCCAGCAACAACACTACCTAACTGCCCGGCAGTGTTGGCGCCCATGGCGTGCATTAGCAAGAAATTTTCAAAATCGTATTCTTGTCCTACTTTTTGGACGATACGAGCGGACATCGGGAACGCGCTAATCCCAGCAGCTCCGATCAGGGGATTGAATTTCTTCCCCGAAATCAGGTACATCAGCTTGCCAAACAGAACACCACCCATGGTATCCAGCACAAATGCCAGTAAGCCCATCGCCAGGATCAAGATTGTCTCCGTGCGAATAAAGCTGGCTCCGGTCATGGTGCTGCCGATGGTCAATCCCAGGAATATTGTGGTCACATTTGCAATCTCATTTTGAGCAGATTTACTCAAACGCTCAACCACTCCCGATTCTCGCATCAGGTTACCAAACATCAAGGTTGCGATCAGCGGCGAGGCTTTGGGGGATATTAACGAAACCACTACCGTCACCACCACAGGGAAAAGCACGCGGGTGGTTTTAGAGATTTCCCGCTGGGTATAGGGCATACGCACTTTGCGTTCGGCATCGGTGGTGAGCAATTTCATCACGGGTGGCTGGATGATCGGCACAAGTGACATATAACTATATGCGGCTACAGCGATAGGCCCAAGCAATTCAGGAGCTAATCGGCTGGAAACATAAATGGCGGTGGGTCCGTCGATGGCTCCGATGATGCCAATGGAAGCGGCTTCGTTCAAGTCAAAGCCTATGGCTAACGCCAACATCAAAGTACCGAAAATTCCAAACTGACCCGCGGCACCTAACAAAGCCATCTTGGGGTTTTCCAACAAGGGCCCGAAATCGGTCATGGCCCCAATGCCAATGAATATGAGTAATGGGAAAAGCTCTGTGGCTACGCCAGCTTCGTAGAGCACACTCAATAATCCATGCTCATTGGCATCGGCAATTCCCGTCAGGGGCAGATTTGTCAGGATAGCTCCAAAACCAATCGGTAGCAAGAGTACGGGCTCATAATCTTTGGCAACGGCCAGATAAATGAGAACGCCTCCCACAGCCATCATCACCAAATTCTTCCAGGTTAGGGCTAAGGGCGCTTGAAAAATGATGTCAGTTATATTGCCCATAAATCCCTACCTGTAAGTAAAGAGCACTTCGCCGTAATCCACGGCCTGACCTACGCTGATCTCGACAGTAGCGATAATTCCTTCTTGCGATGCATAGATCACATTTTTCATCTTCATCGCATCCAGCACACAAAGTTCATCCCCAGCCCCAACAACCTGACCCGGCTCCACATGCACGGCGACAATATCCCCAGGCATGGGGGAAGTAACGGCGTCATCCCTAGATAATGAAGCTGGTTTCGCTTCAGTTTTTCTAGGCTTAGCGATCACAGTTGGTGCTTCAACTCTTTTATCCGTTTTGACTTGTGGTGTTTCTACAGGACTGGCGAGCCTCACTTCATAAGATTGTCCATCAACAACAGCAATGACCGGCGAGGCAGACAGATCCTCGATTTCAACAACAAATTCCTGATCTTCAATTTTTACTAAAACCCGTTGACTTTTTTCACTCATTACGGCTCCTATGAATCCTGCTCTCTACAGGTGGCGATTCGAGTAAGGCGCCCAGATTGGCAGTGTGTCTGCGGTCTCTTTGTAAAGATGCAATCGATACAGCAACGCCAGCCGCCCTAATACGCAAATCTTCCCAATAGTCAGAAAGGTCGTCTTCTGCATCCTGTGGCTCAACAACCGGCGTGGGCTTTGGGTTGAACAGCTCACGCAAAACGATCATTACCAGGATCAATACACCTAAAGATGCAAAGGTGATCAATATACCCATCACACTGAGCTGCAGTCCTTGTGCCAATTCACTCATTACTCGCTCCTATAATGGAATATTGCCGTGCTTCTTCGGACGCGTATTGACTTGTTTGTCTTTAAGAAGTTCCAAGGCTGAAATCAAGCGCGGTCGGGTTTCCGATGGGACCAATATTTCGTCGATATGCCCGCTAGCGGCAGATGTATAGGGTTTAGAGAATTTTTCTTTGAATTCGGCCACAATTTCTTGGCGCGCTTCTTCGGGGTTTTCCTCTTCCTTCAACTGCTTGGAGTAAAGAATATTGACTGCGCCATCCGCGCCCATGACAGCCACTTCGGCGGTGGGCCAGGCGAACACCAAGTCTGTGCGGATGTATTTGCTGCTCATGACGATATAAGCGCCCCCATAGGCCTTGCGGGTGATCACGGCGATCTTGGGGACTGTGGCTTCCGAGTAAGCATAAACGATCTTAGCGCCATGGCGAATGATACCGCCATGCTCCTGTTTGACTCCAGGCATAAATCCGGGCGTATCTACAAAGGTGAAGATGGGGAAATTGAAAGCATCACAGAAGCGGATGAAACGTGCGATTTTGTCCGATGCATCGATATCCAGAATGCCCGCCATGGCCGCGGGCTGATTGGCAATAATGCCTACCGCGCGCCCATGCAAACGAGCAAAGCCGACCACGGCGTTAGGGGCGAAATTCTCGTGGACGGACATGAAACTGCCCAGGTCAAACACTTTTTCGATGACATCACGAATGTCGTAGGCTTCACCTGGATCAGTGGGGACGATGGTGTCCAGAGTTTTATCTTGTCTCCAGGGGTCATCCGTTGGGGTGATTGCCGGTGGAGACTCTGCATTGCTCCCAGGCAGATAGCCAACCAATTTTCGTGTGAGCTGCAGCGCATGAGCTTCATCCAAAGCAGCAAAATGAGCCACACCACTAACCGAGCTGTGGACTTCCGTGCCACCCAAGGACTCAAGATCGACTTTCTCTCGTGTGACAGTTTCGATAACCTTCGGCCCAGTGATGAACATATGGCTGGTATCTTGGGTCATGATCACAAAATCTGTCAAACCCGGGGAGTAAACCGAGCCACCCGCGCAAGGTCCCAACATCACACTTATTTGGGGAACCACGCCGCTGGCCTGCGTGTTGCGCCAGAATAATTCCGAGAAGGCGGCCAGGCTATAAACACCCTCCTGAATGCGAGCGCCCACCGAATCCATCAATCCAATGACCGGCACACCCGAGTCCATAGCGAGATCCAAGATCTTGGCAACCTTTTGTCCGTGCACTTCTGAGAAAGAACCGCCCAAAACGGTAAAATCTTGCGCATAAACGCAAACCATGCGCCCATCAATTTTGCCAAACCCCACCACAACGCTGTCGCCAGGAGAGCGCTTCTGATCCATGCCGAAATCGCTGTGACGGTGAGTCCAATAGGCATCAATTTCGAGAAAACTACCTTCGTCGAGCAACTGATTCACACGCTCGTGGACTGTTTGCTTGCCTTTAGCATGTTGCGCATCGATGCGTTGTTGACCCCCACCTTGAGCGATCTTCTGACGCGTTTCCTTCAATTCATTGAGTAAATTTTGATGATCGTCTGTCAAGATTGCCTCCCCAAATTTTCCTGTTGATTTGTCATTTGGCATCCCATAATCAATATTGTTGGTAGATATGCCAGCTTATTTTATTCTTCAATTGTCAGACATGTCAACTTACTTAAATCACTAAATGTATGTCAAAAGAAAGGGGCACCTTTATAAAAAGATGCCCCAGGAATTATCAAATCTGTGGAATATCGCCCTTGATGTAAATAGCCTAATCCTTCACATAAGGCAAACCTAGCGCCTCGGGCTTAGCTGCGCCCCATCGGGTCCTAAACCATTTCATCGACATAATGAACAGAACGATCAAGGTGATGGCAAAGGGCACTGTCCGCCAGACGTAACGCGAGAACAAACCTGGCAGAACCAGCTGTGGATTAAGTGACAACTGCCAAAGGGTGCCGAACAACAATGAGCCAGCCAGCATAATGAACGGATTCCACATCGAGAAGAAGACCAAAGCCAGGGCAATGAATCCCCACCCCATCAGGAAGTTGTAGTTCCACACAGGGTTGTAATTCAAGGCGTAGACTGCGCCGGCAAAGCCCATCAACATCCCCCCTACAATGGAGCACCAGTAACGCGTGCGCGCCACATTGACACCCGAGACTTCTGCCACCGAGGGGTTTTCCCCAACAGAGCGTATCTGCAAACCGAGGCTGGTTTTAGAGAGTACAAACCAGGTTATTATTACCAGGGCAACACCAACATAAAAGAACGGCGAAACACCTAGAAAAGTTGGAATTCTATCCATCCCCAGCGGACCGGTGAAGGGGTTGCCGATATAGGTTGTCAGGCCAAAACCCATGATCCAGATACCCATACCACTGACTACTTGGTCACCGCCGAGGGTGATGGAGAAGAATCCGTGCAGAAGGCCAAGCACTGCTCCAATGGCAATGCCCACCAAAAATCCCAGCAGATAGCTGCCTGTGACTTGAGCAGTCATAAAGCCCAAGGTTGCACCAAAAAGCATCACACCTTCTACACCAACATTGATCACGCCCGAACGCTGGCCGATCAATTCACCGATGGCGGCTATGGTAAATATCGTCGATGCATCCAGACTTCGAATAAAGAACTCATTCATCTGGAGTCTCCTTCCTAGTATTTATCAAAACAATCTGGTAACGGTAAAAGAACTGGAACGCAACCAGGGTGATCATCAGAACACCCAATAGGGCATAATCAATGCCAAAGCCCAGTTTCAACTTCCCTTGTACAAAACGGCCCCCATTGGTCAGGCCGCCAAAAAGAAATGCATACGGAATGGCAGCAATGGGATTACCTTGCGAAATCAACCCGCATATAATGCCATAAAAGGCCAAGTCACCGATAGTGGCATAGGTTCGGGCTATTTTGAAAACCCCTGGAACGGCAGCAAAGTAATGGTATCCTGCAATACCGGCTATGGCACCACCAAGAACGAAAACCAAGACTGGCATTTTGATGCGGCTGATTCCAGCATACTGTGCCGCAGCAGGATTCTGACCATATGCTCGAATTTGGTAACCGAGTTTGGTTTTGGCCAAAACCCAATATAACAAGAATGCAATCACTAGAGCCAATATCAGCGTAAAGGGCACATCCATGTAAGTGGGTGGATAGAGAGATTTAGGTAACTCAAAACTTTCTCCTCTGCCTCCTGGGTTCATAAATGGCCCCCCATCTTTGATCATGAATGAAACTAACCAAAACATGATGAAGTTCAACATCATAGTGACCACAATCTCGTTAAGGTTAAATTTTCCCTTAAGATATCCGGCGATTACCCCAAGCAGAATACCTCCAATCATTGAACCAACAATCATTAGTGGAATGATGATCTCTCCTGGATATTCAGCGAATTTTGCGCCTTTGACTCCAAAGGCATACAGAACTGCAAATGCACCCAGAGCCCCAGTATAAAGCTGGCCTGTCATACCAATATTCCAAAGTCCTGCACGAATGGGTATGATAAAAGCGCAGGTACATAACAGCAGGAATATAAAGCGGTTGATTGTCAGGGGTAAGCCAAAGGGGTTAAAAAAGGCGTAGTCAAAAATCTCTTTATAAGCCTCTAAAGGGTTGGCATCTGCTTGGATGAAGATCAGACTGAAAAAGAGCAGCGCAAAGATCACTGCAATCAAAGAAATCAGCGCAGCTCGCCAACCAGGGAGTGATTCTCTTTTCTTCAAAGTTAGTTCGTAGCCAGCAATCTTCATGCTCCAGCTCCCTCTACACTAATTCCTGCCATCATGGCGCCCACGTCTTCCCGCTTGGCATGTTCGCCAGGCAAAATACCCATAATTTTTCCTTCATAGACGGGTGCAACCCAATCGCTCATCGATAATATTTCATCTAAATCTTCCGAGATGAGAATGACTCCGGCTTTATCTTGTTTTGCTTCGATGAGCTTATTGCGCACGAATTCGGTTGCCCCGACATCCAACCCTTGTGAGGGTAAGTCTGCTATGACCAATCGGGGTTTGCGAGATAATACTCGGCCCAAGATGACCTTCTGCAAATTGCCACCGGAAAGACTCTTGGCAGTTGTGTCGGGGCCAGGTGTTGCAACACTAAATTCATCGATGATTTCATTAGTTAGCTGACGCATTTTCCTATAATCCAGCACTCCCCCTTTGGAAAATTCTTTATCAAAGTAATAGTTCATCATCAGATTTTCGATGAGAGAGAAATCTCCGATCGAGCCGACATCGATGCGGTCTGCAGGGATATACCCAATTCCTGCCTGCCATCTGTCGAGGGCAGAATCTTTGGTGATATCTTTGCCTTCGAGTATGACTTTTCCTTCTTGCTCGTCTCGAAGTCCAGCGATTACTTCTACCAATTCGCGCTGCCCGTTACCAGATATTCCAGCAATGCCAAAAATCTCGCCTTCACGGATGGTAAATGACATCGCATCAACTGCAGTGACACCTTTATCGCTCATCGCAGAGAGACTCTCAACCTCTATAACGGGATCGCCTACCTCAGCCTTTTGCCTTTCAACACGGAAGATGACATCTCGACCGACCATTTCGTTGGCAAGTCTTTGTTCCGTTGCCTCTGATGTTGCCATGCGGCTGACAACTTTGCCGCGGCGCAGCACTGTCACTCGTTCACTGATTTCCAACACGATGGGCAATTTGTGCGTGATGAAGGGCACGATGGCCATATCCTGGTTCGACATGGTCTTGATCGATTCCATCAAGGCTTCAGTTTCCATTGGCGTGAGGGCAGATGTCGGCTCATCGAGGATGAGCACCTTAGCCCCTCGGTATAGGGCTTTGAGAATCTCGACCAACTGTTTCTCACCCTCAGAGATCTGCCATACCTTGGCTCTGAGATCCAGCTTGAAACCATAACGTTCGCTGAGAGCCATGATTTCCTCTTCAGCCCGTTTGAGATTCAGAACCGCGCCAGCCCGGGGATGTCCAAGGATGATGTTCTCAATTACGGTATGCGCGGGAACAAGTTTTCGGTGCTGGTGCACCATACCAATCCCTAAGTCGATAGCATCCAAGGGAGATTTGAACTGTACGCTCTCACCCCCCACAATGAGTTCACCTTCATCGGGTTGATACAGCCCAAAGAGGATATTCATCAGTGTAGTTTTTCCTGCCCCATTTTCGCCAAGGATAGCATGCACTTCGCCAGCTTTGATCTCAAAATCAATGCTGTCGTTGGCAATCACCCCTGGGAAGCGCTTCGTAATGCCTTTGGCTTCTAGAACCGTGTCACCGCGTTTTATATTGTCTAGGAGCATGTTGCCTGCCTATCTCACTATGTGAATTATGGATTCAATAAAAAATTGAATGAAGTTAATATCTCCAGGAATCGCCGTGGCATTGGGCCACATTTGGGGGTACCAAATGTGAGGTCACTCACAGTAATTCCCATACAACCTGAAATAATTATCTCTATTAGAAAGGAAAAGGCTCCCATCTCTGGGTTATGCCCCAAAGAACGGGAGCCTGATCTTGTTACTAAAAACTTACTTGCACTGGGTCAAAAGAGAAAGGGTTTTCCTTACTCCAAGACTTCCATGCCTTCGAGGTCAAAGTTGAACTCGAACAGCAGCCAGGCATCAGTTGGGGCTGTGTCAGCAGCCTTGACTTCCTCTCCAGCTGCGGGAACGGGAAGTCCTTCAAGCTCCAGACCTGTGCCGTTGCTGACCAGGGCGTGAGCGGTGAATGGATCCCATTCGCCAGCCATCATTTGCGTGCGGCGCTGATCAACAAGATCAACAATCTCTTGCGGGATCA
The DNA here is from genome assembly GCA_964419495.1 of uncultured Anaerolineales bacterium. GTDB lineage: Bacteria > Chloroflexota > Anaerolineae > Anaerolineales > UBA11858 > NIOZ-UU35. The sequence goes on along the minus strand of CAYQQX010000079.1, from coordinate 1,251 downwards.
GCGGCAGTGCGACAGGGCTGATAGCCTCGATACCAACTTTGCCGTCATTCATGATATCAACAGTGGCAATTTCAGTGCCATCGGCCAGGGTCATGGATGATTCCATACCCAAGTAAAGGACCTCATCGGGTGCTTCACCAGCCATCATGTCCAGGATGATCTCGTTATAGAGAACTTCCCATCGAGTATCGAAGGAGATGGCCACTGAGTTGGCATCACCCCAACCGTAGAAACCAGTGATGTCCATGTCTTTACCCACGAACCAGATGCCCTTCTCAATAGCAACATCCAGTGCAGAGCCAGAGTCGGTCTGCTGAGTAATAACATCAACATTGTACTGATCTACCAAAGTCTCAGCGATTGCTCGCTCTTCGGGAGGTGCGTACCAATCGCCAGCGTACTTGGCGTAAACGGTAATATCCTTACCAAGTAATTCAGCTGCATCCATAACGCCCAAGTAGAAGCCAGCTGTGCGGCGGATCACCTGAACAACGGGGAAGGCAGAAACGATACCAACATTGCCGGTCTCAGTCAGAGCGCCTGCGACCAAACCCTCAAGATAAAGGGCCTGATATTGGCGGGGGAAGACACGCAGGAAGTTGGCTTTGGATGTAGGATCACTACCAATGATGGAGACAAAATTCACATCAGGGTATTTCTCGGCAATTTCGGCCAGAGGCATGCCCATAAATTCGGCGTTACCAACAACAATGTCGGCGCCATCATCGGCGATCATTTCTTCAGCGAAGGGAACACTGACGTCTGGCATCACTTCTTCACGATAAACGTAAGTAACGTTATCGTATTTCTCAGCCAGTCGTTCACCAGCACGGTTGTGTGCACCGGACCAGGTGGTGCCTTCGATAATGCTGAAGTGCTCGATAGCCAGGGTCAGTTCAACAGCTTCCATGGCTTCTTCCTCAGCGGGCATTTCTTCCATAGCGGGCAAAGTGGCGATATCGCCAGCGACGATCTGGGGAACCAGAGCGTCGATCTCAGCCTTGAGATCATCGGGAACTTCAACAGCGCCATAACCTAAGCCAACACCGCCGTTCTCCAGGGTGCCCAGGTAGTTGCCACCTTCGAAGGTGCCGTCAATGACCTTGTCAATGGTTTCGTGCACGTACAGGTCCATGTTCTTCAGGGCCGAGGCCAAGACGTACTCTGCCTGGCTCTCGAAAGCCACGGTCCAATCGTTGTCCACGCCGATGATCCAGCCAGCGCCGCGCTCTTCCATCACTGCCAGGGTGC
>CAYQQX010000078.1:0-20416 GCA_964419495.1 uncultured Anaerolineales bacterium | reverse complement strand
AGACCTGATCTTCTTGTTTTTTGTGCAAACTTTTTACTGTTAAGGTACTAAAGGTCTGGCAGACCTTTAGGGTCTAGCAAATTACGTTATTCTAACGATTGTATTTTCCGCGAAAATTGGGTAGATGTCTATGCCCATCTCATTGTACAACTCTACGGGAACACTGATATCTGCCAGATACAGATCTCCGACTATTTTCTGAGAAGATTCTTTCATCAGGCCCGTTTTCGGCAAGGCCAATGTCAAAGTTGCGTCTGCCTGGATGTGGGGCTGATGCGCACCCCCAGAGCTTGTGTCCAGCCCTGAGGGTGTGTCCAAACTAAGGATCGGAGCCTGATGTGGATTGGCTAATTCGATGAGTCTTGTTGCAGTCCCGCGCGGCGCTCCAGAGAGACTGTAACCAATAACAGCATCCAGGATCAAATCAGCCTGGGGGAGAGTTTCAGTATCATTACCAAAGTGGATGGGTACCTCTAATCCCTGCAAGATGCCAAGCTGATCTGCGGGCACACCGCGCAGCTCTGAGGCTGGTTTTGTCAGAAATACTTCAACCACTGCACCCCAAATGTGCAGACGCCGCGCCGCGACAAGCCCTCCACCACCATTGCCCCCGCTACCACAAAGTACAACAACCCGCTTGCCAACAGGATTTCCACCAAGAAACCTTGACCGCGCTAAGGAAGCCAGGTTTAGACCGGCATTTTCCATCATCTGTTTGAGTTGAATGCCGTACACTTCGATCATCAGGCGATCGACTTCACGCATCTGATCGGTGGTGATTACCGGAATATTCATCATTATTGTTTTGAATTTTCTTTTCGTTTCCCCCAATAAATCAACTTACTCTAAATCGTCAGATGAAGCTTTTATGGCATCCAGTAGAGCCTCGAACTCATCCTGGCAGTTTGCACAGCGGTTTAAATGAGCTTCGACCAACGGCATGGCCTCAGCAGGATCTTTGCCCTGTAGCTGTTGTTCGACAAAAATATCCACAAATTCGAAACAATCATCGCAACCGATTTCTTCGTCGCTTGTTGTGGCAATTGCCCGGGCCATTTTCTTCAGGATGTCTGCATTAATTTCCATATCATTCTCCAAATCAACAGATGTCTTCGTTGGGCAAATTCTTACGAATGATCAAAAGCCGCCAGGATATCATCTGTAGATAACCCTTTGGCAAGCAATTCGCGTTTGAGCCGTTTTCGTGCGTCATGGATCATCTTGTAGAGCGCATTGCGATTTGTGCCCATTCGATCGGCGACGACTTCGAGGGGCATGCCTCCGCCCATAATCGCTTGTAAGGCATTTTTCTGTCGTTCGGTGAGATTCTCCTCGATGGTTTGCATGACCGTCTCGATAATCATCTGTTGATTGGTCCTCTGTTCTGGACTGGCCTGTGGATCTGTCAATATGGCGGGTGTGAAATCAGGACCGCTATCTTCAGGAAGCAAATCTTCCATGGCGATATCTTGCCAACGTTTGCGTCGCAGTTCGGTGTAGGCAACTCGGATAGCGATTTTCTGAGCCCAGGTGGTCAGTTTGCTCTCACCACGGAAGGTGTCTAGTTTGTCGAGAATTTTTATGAGGGCATCCTGGGCGAAATCTTCGACTAAAGCATCGATATCGCCCCGAGATCGGGTCGATAGAGAATAGCGTAATCCTCGGATCAGGATATCACGAAGATCTGTGATTGCTTCTTCATTATTCGGACCCCGTAAATCATCGAGCCATTCTTGGTTCGTGCGTTCACTCATGGGGATATCTTTCCTCCAGGCGATTTCTAAGGAAACGCGCCAATTATAGCACGCGTAATGCTTGATGGCAGGTATATCGTCGATGGGGCAGTGGTGATTTTCGTGGTGTTCATTATTCTGGGTACACAACCGTCCCCGCTGTCATTCCGAGCGAAGCGAGGAATCCCGAGTATCCGACTTAGCTTGCGTAACATGAGTTAGTAAATCAAAAGCGGAATACGCTCATAAAAACGTATTCCGCTTCAAAAATACTTTTCGATTTAGTGTTTCTTTTAGCCTTCTTGCAGCGTATCCCCAGGTACGAAAGCTGCCCAGGCAAACCAGAAAGTATCGTGATGGTTGATTGGCTGCAGCGATTTTCCTTCCAGTGAGCCAGCGATGGCCTGCCCAAAGATGTCCCAGGTGCTGCCAGTGACATCGTCAGAGAAAGTTCCGTCACCATTATCCACGAAGGTCAGCACCTGGTCATCAAGGGTGGCTTCATAAACGGCAGTCGCTCCCACGTCAGCCCCGGAAGAGATATCGCGTGTATCTAAGGCTGAAGCTGTGCCAGCTTTCCAGAACACAACTATGGGTGTTTCGCCAATAACGTCATTGATTACACGCTCTTCGCTCAGCCTTGTGAAAGGATATGCACTGGCCTCTTCGCTTTCAAGGATCACGCCGACCACGCGGTCCATTGGGCGCAATTCGTCAGGAATTGATCCCGAGAACAAGAAGGGATATGAGTCGATATTGTCGTAGCCGACATAAGGATTCTGCCCATAGGGGCGGCTGATGCCCGTATCGATAGACAGAATTTGCCCTTCGGGGTATTTGGCCTTGAAATCAGCCCATGAGACAATTGCCGCAGGGACGGGAGTCAGTTTCGTCTCAGTGAAAAAACCAACGATGCCTTCCCCGCTGAATTGCTGCCACCAGGATTGCGTTTGGCGGTCATACATCACCAGATCGCTGTGGCGCAGATTCCCAGATGTTCCAAAGGTTAGCAGTTCGCCCTCATGCTCGAAACGCTCAAAAACCAGGGCAGTGTTGCACAATGGGCAGAAGGTGACTACAACAGGTACGTCGTTGACAGTGTCGTTGACAATCTCGTGCCACGTCATGATCTGCAGCGGGTAAGCGCGTGCATCATCTTCGATAGCCAACAAGACAACGGGCTCGACATCGCGCAGCCAATCATCGGCGGATTCGATTGTCTCGAAAGTGGGGTTGTCTATGGGGGGGATGCCGTCGGGCGGCGGACCGCCAGAAAAGATTTCGCTGTATTCTACGCTATGTTTGCAAAAATCTGTTTTTTCCCAGTGTCGGATATCAAAACTGGGACTCTCGCCATCGAAGGGATCTCCACACTCATATTCTTGCCCTTCAGCCGAGGCAATTTGTGGTGTATCCGTGGGGGTCGATGATGTTTCGGCATCGGAGGAAATTTCTTCCAGGGATGCTGATTGAGCATCTGCCTGGGGTGCAGCACAAGCCGCGACGAGAAATGCCAAGGCAAAAAGCCCAATTAACCAACGTGATTTCAACATACGTATCTCCTTTGTTGAGATTTATAATATGCTGAAATGATGGGCTCTAAAGTTGTGCTCTTACATTGGGATGCGTTTTCTCATCTGATACAAATCTTTACATCCAGCCATCAGCGGTCTCTTGGGTGGTTTGTGTAATATCCTGCCCTTCTTTTGTGGAAAAAAATTTTCGAATGGGGGTTACCCTCAATGGCAAATTGCTTTCTTCCGCCCACTGCGCTAATTTTTGCAGTTCTTCTATCCCTTGCTGCATGGCTTGGCCTTCCTTAGGTCCAAAGCGATATGTCAGGAGATAGGGGTGTGTATTGTGGAGAGCATTGAGGATAAGATCACACGCTTTCCTGATTTCGGTCGCAGTTGGTGATTCGTGAAGCTTTTCTACCGCGCTGATGTCTAATGATAAGTTAAAGCGGAAGAGATATAATGCCCGCGGTCTGTGCATTAGTTTGACCAGGCCTTGGGAATGGTTGATTACCAAATGATCTGGAATATGCACCTCTTGACCCCGCGAATTAAGGGCGGATACTTCTAGTGAAAAGCGTTCATTTTGAATTTTGATTTCCCTGGCTGGGTCATCAGCTGGTAGCAATTGCCTGATTTGGCTTAGTACGTCTTCTGAGTAGGTTTCGAAATATGTTTTGCGGGCAACATCATCCGGAATCTTTGCTGCAGGAATCAGTTCGCCGATGAGGATTTTTAATTTTGGTCGCTTGAATTTTAGAGCCGTTCCTAAAGCATTTGCGGTGCCGGCATAGCCAATGGGCAGTACTGGAGCCTGTGACCGATAGCTTAACCATGCCACGCCAGTTTGGGCACGCATCTGGCCAGGTTCCCAAATACCACCCTCGGGAAAGATACCCAAAATACCCCCGGCGTTTAGTATACCTAAGGTCTTCTGCAAAGCTTGGCGGTCTAGGTGGCCGCGCTTAATGGGGATGTATTTATAGATGGCCTCGAAGAATTCTGTGATTGCTTCTTGGGGAAGATCGCCGGTGCCAAGAAACTCCACCTGGTAAGGAGTGTATACGGCCATGAGAGCGCCTTCCATGGCTGCGTTATGGTTGCCGGCCAGGATCAAGGGCCCATTTTTCGGGAAATTCTGCTTGCCTTCAATTTCTATTTGAAAGAAGATGGGCAGGATGATCCGACCGATCAATCGCAAAAATCCACGCAGTAATCGATTTCGGGGATATCGGACAGAATTTTGATTGGAGTTGGTCATAATAGATTGGGGATTCCCTTTTATGGTGTAGAATATGGCGCGGATTTCTGATTATAACGTAGGGAATTAATTCTTTGGCAGGCAGGTGATTGTTTGGAGAATATTCAGAGCACAACCATTTATGGTGATGATTTATTTGCGGGGTTTAATCTTCTGGCCCGTAAAATACTCGTCGGCTGGAGAAACCGAGTTGTACGCATTGGTGACCTTCCAAAATTTAAATCAAAAATAAGAGATATGAATGAGCATTTTAAGGAGTCAAATGCTCTCATATTATTTGATCACCACTATGCCTTTGATGCGATTCCTTTAGGTTTTGGACTGGCTCAATATGTTGAAAATGTTACAGGCGTGTTGATCCCTTATTCTGTCCATTTGGAAATGGGAGTAGGCCGAGAAGGAGAGTTTTCTCCTCGATATTACGCTCGAACTTTATCCTTCAAGTGGCTGACATCGCACATTTATAAGTCCAATCCAAAGATAGAATTTTATCCAGTTGTTAGGGAATTTGAACGGGATACACCTCGAATAAGCGCCATCGTCGATCAACGATTTTCGGGTGTCAATACCAGTTACCTGAAAGCTTTTGTGCGCAATTTTAAAAAATCTGCTGCCGGGCAGGTTTGCTTTCTTACGCCATTCTCTGGAATCGGCTTCCCGGGAAAACCGCTGTTGCACCCTCAGCTGTACCGCTCAATTGATTTAGTTCAGGAAAAGTGTGCCAAGCAGTTCCCCATATTCATGGCAGGCGCATACCCCAGTTGGGATGCCTTTTCAAATTACTTGGCTCCCCTGATGAATGAGCATTTTCTCGTACTGAGTGGGCCTATATACCTGCCTCGAAATAATTATCGAGCCGCATATGAATTGATTGAATCTGAGATTTCAGAGCTTCGCACAGAGGCAAATTTTTCCCCGCCGGAATATGATCGAATATTGAAGAAATGACTCTTTTGTAATAGAAAAGCCAATCCTTGATTATTGATTGATGTTACGCAAGCTAAAGAGAATCTCCCTGGAACCCCTATTTCCAGGGAAACCTCGCTACGTGTGCGTAACATGAATTATTGATTTACCTTAAAATCGAACTTTGCCCCTGGGGGGAAGGGGCTCGTACTACGTTTGAAGTGGAATCCTGAAGCCCCAGCATGACCACCACCTCCAAAGCGATGGGCAATATCGGCAACATCAACTTCATCGGAGTAGAGTGATACAAAAGTGTACAGCTCCCCATCTAAAATATTGTCGATATAGCAATAGGCAATTTCATAGCCATGATTACGGATATGTTCTCCCAGATCACCTGAACCACGCATATTAATTGCCAATGTTCGATACCCTTCGAAGTTCACAGAATAGCCATATCGTGCTGTTGAACTTTGGATGGCTTTCAAGCGCGCTTCTCTGAGGGCGCGCCCGTGTTCAACAATCTCATTGAGCAGCGTTCTATCGTCATCGAGCAGTGGTTTCCACAGACGGTCATTGCGAGGATTGGTGTTTAGTTGATAAAGTCCCTCGTTGAAGGCACCGGTGTCTTGATGATCCCAACGCCAGATGTCGCGATCTCCAACCAGCTTGACAGACAGTGGCACTTCGGTTTCAGGAAAGAAATAATTCCAGGTAAGCACACAGGCAGCTTCGCTTGTGTCTCGAATCCCTGGCCAGGGCTGTGAAATATCTGCAAGTTCTTCAATGGCGGTTTTGTGATGATCTATCCAGGTGATTTTGTGGTAACCCGCAAGGCGATCCATGTCTTCGCGTGAAAGTGAGAAATCGACAATAATGATATGATCCGAAACAAGCACCTCCTCTAAGGGAAGAGAATCACCATACTTCATTTCACATAAGCTGAGATCTTTTCCTAATGCGCGGCGAACAATTGCTGCCGAAGCGCGTCCGTCAGCGTCGTTGTGGTATATGCAGAGTGTGTTCATAAGTTTTGGTTTTGTTGTCTCACTTGAGGATTGCTTGCAGGGTTGCAGTCGTAGTCGTTAGTCTCAAGGTGGTGAGTTCAACCATGAATTTGTGGAATGCCGCAGCAATGCGAGGATGGGTGTCGTGGCGGCTTTGGGGAAGGCGATCGTCCCCGGATATGAACTGGTCAACGCCATGGCGGCAGTGAGAACTAATCCGCTGAAAAGTGCCAGGCCGACACCAAGCGGAATGAATTGTTCGAGATCCCCCGAAAAAATTGAAGCCCCATATGAAATTGTTTGGCTGATGGCTACGATTCCTGCCAATGTTCCGGCAAAAATCGTCAAAATCAATTGCTGGGGGAATCTTCGAAGTTTGCCTAGAACAGATTCAGACATGTTCTGCCTCTTTAATTTATCCACCTATTGGATATATCAAGGGAACAGGAGTAAAGACAAGTATGAAGATTATCAGGCCTAGCAATGCAACTGCTCTTCGGCGAGGGTCCAATGTTGTGATTTGATCCAAAGGTTCAGCATATGTGCGGCCAAGCATAAAGATTAGGAATGCCCACAACCACCATCCAGACCACACAAGCCCCAACATCAGTAGCGCTCCAAGAATGAATGGCATCAGCCTTCGGGATCTTTTGCCAAGCAGCACATAAATCATATGACCACCATCGAGCTGGCCTGCAGGAATTAGGTTCAGCGCAGTGACCAATAGTCCTGCCCATCCCGCCCAGGCCACGGAATTCAAGGTGATATCAATGCCTCCGTGGGGCATTGGCATGCCGGTAAAGAAATAGCGCAGCCAATAGAGCAGCGGGTTGAGCCCACCGAAGCTGGCTGGCTGCGGCAGCCACTTACCGGTGACCAGGAATTTGATCCCCAAATAGAGGATTGAATTGCCCTCGAAGCCGAAACTGCTATCCAGCAATTCAGGCAGTTGATGGACTTCAGAAGTGCTCAGCCCGAGGATTAGAACCGGGATCGCGATCACCAACCCCGCCAAAGGTCCTGCGGCGCCAATATCCAGCAATATGCGTTTGTTTTTGGGAGGCTCCTTTAGTCGGATTGCCGCGCCCATTGTGCCAAAAGGACTGAACGGAAAAGGAATAAAATAGGGCAATGTGACTTCGGTTTTATGATAGCGGGCGGCTAAGTAGTGTCCAAATTCGTGGGCCAAGAGGATGCCTAACATGCTTAGGGCAAAAGGCCAGCCCCTACCTAGATTTCTCAGGATAGCGAGGATACCGCCAAAAGCGCCCTCGGGAATAGGACCCTCATAACCATACAAAGCACCCGCAAAGAGGACACTAAAGAGAGTCAACATAAATAGAACCAGGTTTACCCAGGGGTTTGACGGCTGAATCTGGTTCACGCCTTCCATCAAGTAAACCACATGGCGCTGATCTTCGTTTCTAAATAAGGGTGTCACTTCATAGGCCTTTACCGCCTCAGTTAATTGATCGTATGCTGAGGCCGAATCGCCATATAATCGCCCTCTGAAGCGGACCAAAAAACCTTGTTTAGAAGTCCCCCAGGTTGTGTCCTCGATTTGTAAAACTCGCCCGACTAATCGAGAGAGTATTTCTTCATTGGATGGTATTGTAGATTCTGTGACAGTCATTTGGGTTTGCGCTTCTTTTTAATACCGATAAGTAAGGGAAAAAATAGGCGGGAGTGGATGGGAGTCGAACCCACCGCGGCCCGCAGAACGACCCGCCACAGGTGTTGAAGACCTAGGAGCCCACCGGGACTCAACCACCCCCGAGCATCAATCGGGATGTTTCGAGATTATACCGCAGAAGTGGAGCAAATTTTTACCCTAAATACCTCCCCAAGTTGGAGATATTTGTCAATAAGCCTACATGACAATTGACTGTTGACTAAGCTTCCCGGATCAATTAACCTGTGGATGTTAACTTGATTTAGACCCTCTGGAGGTTTTACTATGGTTATGACAATTAATGATGACTGCATCTCCTGTGGTGCCTGTGAGCCCGAATGCCCCACGGAAGCAATCTTCGAAGGCGATATAATCTTCGAGATCGACGCTGCAAAGTGCGTTGATTGCGAAGGCTACTTTGATGCCAGCCAATGTGTTGAGGTTTGCCCCATTGATGATTGCATCGTCCCTGCCTAATTCGTTTAACTGGTAAGACGAAAATTGCACCCCTGCTTTCTGAGCAGGGGTGTTTTTTGTTTATTGACATCATCCAAAACCCTGTGCTATCATTCGGCAGTCTTGGGACAGAGTAATCGTCCCGGGGCAAAACAATTGAATATCGGAAAGATAGCGGCTGACCCCGTAATAAACGGGGTACGAGGTGGAGGTTCCTCCCAGCGATGGGAGCGCTAATGGCCTAAGCAAGCTTGGGCCAGAAAATCGAATTGATCAGCGGATGCCTCTGAAGCCTGACCACGGGCTTCTCTTTTCCTTCCGGAAAGTGTTGGTTCAAAACCAATCAGCAATGATTGGGCCAAAGACGAACACAGTGGTCCAAATAGGTTTTCTGTAAAGAGGATTTATTTGTGGAAACAAGGAAGGGCTGCCGCGATCAGTTTGAATTTTGTTAACTGGGTATGCCCCTGCATACCCAGTTTTTGTTTAATGCTCAGGAGGCATTCAAATGGATAAAGAACAAATATTGAAAAAAGTAAAGGCAGATAATATCAAATATGTGTCTTTGCAATTTACGGATGTTATTGGCTCTGTAAAAAGTGTCGACATTCCACCCAGCCGCCTGGAAGAAGCCTTAGAAGATGGCGTCTGGTTTGATGGATCTTCAGTAGAAGGGTTTGCGCGCGTCCAAGAGAGTGATATGCGGCTTGTATTGGATCCAGCAACTTATTCGATATTGCCATGGTCGTCCGATGAATTCAAGCGGGCGCGCATCTTTTGCGATATCTATAGGCCCGGCGGAGCTCCCTTTTTGGGTGATCCCCGTGGTGTGCTGAGGCGTGTTCTCGAGGATATTGAAAGCCGAGGCTGGACCTTCAATGTGGGCCCAGAACCTGAATTTTTCTTGTTCAAGAGGAACGGTCCTGAAGGCATTCACCCGGTGCCCCACGATGTTGGCGGTTACTTCGATTTTTCTCCTGGCGATGAAGCTGTAACTGTTCGATCTAAATTGATGAATGCCTTAGAAATCATGGGTCTAGATGTTGAGGCCGGGCACCATGAAGTCGCCCGCGGCCAACACGAAATCGATTTTAAGTTTGGAGATGCTTTGCGTACCGCAGATCAGGTTCTTACGATGAAATACACTATCAAGGCTATTGCTGCTCAGCATGGCTTAGTTGCCTCATTTATGCCCAAGCCGATTTATGGCGTCAATGGTTCAGGGATGCACTGTCACCAATCCTTGTTTGATAAAGATGGCAATAATCTGTTCTTCGACGATAATGATGAATATAAGCTATCCAAGATCGCCTACGGTTTCATCGCCGGCCAATTGAAGCACGCTCGCGCTCTGGCAGCCATTGTTGCCCCCACAGTTAACTCCTACAAACGTCTGGTACCGGGCTATGAAGCTCCGGTGTATGTCGGCTGGGCACAGATCAACCGCTCGGCGCTGATTCGCATTCCGCGCCATACACCCGGCAAAGATAAATCGGTACGCGCGGAGCTGCGCTTCCCCGATCCTTCGGCGAATCCCTACCTGGCTTTTGCTGCCATGCTGGCAGCAGGCCTAGATGGCATCGACAACGAATTAGAATGCGCCGAACCTTTGAACAATGTCAATATCTGGTACCTGACACCCGAAGAGCGCGCCGCCCGCAGTATTGACGAATTGCCAAACTCTTTGGCCGATGCGCTAAGAGAATTGGAAAAGAATTCCATGCTGAAAGCAACTTTGGGCGAAACCATGTATGACGCCTTCGTGCGCGCAAAATGGGCTGAAGTTGAAGAATATAGAACGCAGGTAATGGACTGGGAAGTTAAGCGATACCTGGAAGTCGCTTAAAGTAAAAACGCGAATTACACAAATGCCACGAATGTTTATATTTTTCTATTCGTGGCATTCGGTATATTCGTAGTATTCGTGATTGTAAATTACTTATGAGATGGGAGTTCAACCAATCTGCAAAAAGCACATTTATGCGGAGCCGTGGTCGGCTGCCCACAAGACTCACAAGCCTTCATTTCCTCTTTCCGCAATTCAGGTTCAGCGAATAGTCCCCGCTCTTTGGCTTTTAGAAAATTTAAATAAAATATCAGCTTTGTCCCTGGTCGTTTGGACTCAAGTTGATTGAGCATCTTTTTGTAGTAGATTGTCTTTGCACCTACGGAGAAGGGGCATTCGTCATAGATGTAATCAATTCCTTTCAGCAGAGCATAGGCCGCGGTTTCGCGTTCATAAAAACGAAATAGGGGTTTGACTTTGCGCACTAACCCTGAATGTTCAGCTTCAAGCACGGGTCCCTGGCGAAGGAGGTAATTGTCCAGCCAATTGAGCGTATTGCCAAATAGCACGACGGCTTCGTCGTCCAGGTTGTGCCCGGTTGCTAGAACGCTGTAACCACCTTCACGCGCCACTCGATTCATGATGTTGCGTTTGCTGGTTCCGCAAACTGCGCAAGGTTTATCTTTGCCGCGCGGTGTTTTCTGATTAAGCTCGGGGATCGTGCTGCCATAATCCTCAGCTACATCCACTACAATGAGATTCAATCCACGACGATCAGCAAATCGCTGGCAGAAGTGCAGCGATTTATCCGAGTATCCGATACCGCCATCGATCCCCAGCCCGATGTATAAACCATCTGCTTGATAGCCTAATTGAATCAAGATATCCCACAAAGCCAGGGAATCTTTGCCGCCTGAAATGGCAACAAGGATCTTGTCGTCCCGGTTGAACATCTTGTACTTCTCGATGAAGCGTTGGGTTTGCGCAGGGATCCAATCGAGATAGTGTTTTTTGCAAAGTGCCAATTTGTGTTGGCGCATGTTGATGGCGGCCTTTTGGCCGCAAGTATTGCATTTCATTTTGGTGTTATCCGCCGGAAATTACCGAAATCAATTTGATCTCATCACCGTGCTCGATCAATTCATCATCCGTCATTAGCTCACCCTCACGGGTGGCGATTACTGATTCGGGGGAGATATCCAACTTCTCCAACGCTGACCTGACAGTCATGCCGGATTTGACTTCGAATTCTTCTTTTCTGAGGGTAATTTTTGCAGGCATACGTCTAGATAAAAACATCATGAAAGATTTACCGCAGAGTTCGCCAAGCGCGCCGAGATAAAAAAAATAAATTCTCTGCGCACACTGCGTGCTCTGCGGTTAGATAACTCATTGCATTCTACCTTGACGATGTTATGCAGTCAAATGTCCTCGATTCAGCGTGCTATAATCCTCCGCTATGGGTGTTAGGAGAGCATTCTTCTTAGAAGATAGGATCGGCAATAAAATATTATTGGTTGGACTTCTGTTCGTATTTCTTGTAATTAACGTTGCTAGCATTCGTAATAAATCTTTCACAACCGATGAAGAGAACCATTATCAATATGGGGAAAATATCCTCAACCTGAAATCTGACCGTTTCGACGATAGCAAAATGCCTTTTTCAGCCTTGAACGCTTTGCCAGCAAAATTATCGCCGATTGTCCCCGACGGCACTTTGCAGCGCTATTTAATCAAAGAACAGACTGGCAGATTGGTTACCATCTTCTTTTCTGTTGGCATTGCATATTTGATTTTTCGATGGAGTCGCTCATTATTTGGGTTTTTCCCAGGATTATTGTCTGTTAGCCTATATATTTTTGATCCTAATATCATTGCCCATTCCAGGTTGATGACAACAGACATATATGCTGCAGGCATGGGCGCGCTCACCATTTTTGCATTTTGGGTTTATAGTAAGAATCGTACATTGAAAAACGCAATGATTTTCGCCCTAGTGCTCGGGTTGAGTCAGTTGGCAAAATATACTAGCGTATATTTATTTCCAATTCTGATTGTAATTGCTACCTTGAGAGATATTAACCAATGGCGCAGAATTTACCAAATGAGGAATTTTCGCGCTGCCACGATGCGCCTGTATCAGGGCGGAAAAACTTTCATCATAGTGGTAGTCATGTGTATCCTCATTATCAATATTGGATTTCTATTCAATAAGACGTTTTCTCAATTGAAAGACTACACTTTCCGTTCTGAATTATTCCAAACACTCCAAGATAAGCTTTCCCCGATTGGGTTTTTACCGATACCAACACCGTATCCCTTTTTAGATGGCTTAGACTGGGTTCAAGCACGCGAAAGAAGTGGGGTGGGCTATGCTCGTCTTTATATGATGGGCGAATTGCGCCGTGCAGACAATTTCAATGGATATTTTATTTTTGCATCATTCGTAAAAATTCCTATTTCAACACAAATATTGGTGTTCATGGCAATAATATTGTATTTTCTCAATTGGGAAAAAGGGGAATTTTTCGAAAATGATATTTTTTTATTCGTACCAATACTTTTCTACTTCATTTATTTTAACTTTATCTTTCGAGCACAAATCGGCATACGATTCTATTTAGTGCTTTTCCCATTTTTGTATGTTTTCACTGGGCGAGTGGTTAAGAAGTGGTATGAATTTTCATCAACAATCAAATCTGGGATTGGAATTTTGCTAATTTATTTAATAGGGTCAGTAATAATTGCATATCCTCACTATATTCCATATTTCAATGAGATTGTTCTGGATCAGCGCAATGCATATAAATATTTGGTCGATTCAAACTTGGATTGGGAGCAAGCTGAATGGTATTTGGATCAGTATTTAAATGCCAACCCAGATGCAAAATACAATCCCGGTCGTCCGACATTAGGCACAATCGTAGTTTCTCCTAATGATTTAGTGGGTATCGAAGGAGATCAAAATCGTCTTACTTGGCTAAGGAAATATTTTGTGCCCAACGATATCATTGCTGATGTCTATTTGGTTTACGAGATTGACGAAGAAGGTTATCAAAAAATGCTTGATCTAATATCCCAGTGATTGAATTATTTTGGAGGCAAGATGGCGGTTGAAACTTATTCCATTCAAATAGAAACCCAAGGGGATGCTGATATTCAAGATATCACCGAAGCTGTGGGCGCGGTATTGTACGAATCAGAATTTAGCAATGGTGTTATGACCATCTTTTGCCCCTCTTCAACCAGCGCGCTGACTACAATCGAATATGAATCCGGCTGCATCAGCGATCTTCGCCGGCTGTTCGATGAGCTCGTCGACCCAGACCGTCATTATGCTCACAATGCCCGTTGGGGTGATGGCAATGGTCACTCGCATGTGCGCGCCGCTCTTTTGGGCCCTTCCTTCACCGTTCCATTTGTTCAAAATCGTCTGACTTTGGGCACCTGGCAGCAAATTATTTACATTGACTTTGACAACCGCCCCCGTCGCCGCGAGTTAGTCGTGCAAATTATTGGCGAATGAAAACCAGAGATAAACGGAGATGAATGGGATTGTGCTCCCTCTCTTGTTCATCCCATTCATCTCTGGTTGATTTTTATAATGGCATATCAGCTAAACTCTTGAATTGCCATGATGTTGTTGGGGAGTGGAGTCTTGGCCCTGGTGGCAGTACTTGGGGCCTCAATGGTTTTTCGTTTGGGTGTTCGTCGATATACCAGCGCTTCAAGTTAGCGCAAAGCCGCGAAGGCGCAAAGTATTATGGATAATCAAAATGCTTTGCGCCATTGCTTCTTCGCGGCTTTGCGTTAATCATTCTAAGGGTTTGGCATAGATGCCAAGATGATTTCCCACCGGTCTTTCGCGTCCTGGTATGCGATGGTTGACAGGCGAGTTAATAACGTCTGCAAATCCCAAAGGTCCCTCAGTTGCCATGGTTGAAGAACCGCCTCCGTCTAGGTTGATGGCATTCCACCCACCATGGAAGATGATAATTTCTGCAAGTTCCTGCAAAGTAACTCCTTCAGAATAGCCTGGCTGCCGACCATCAACAACCACTAATATGAGGAATTGATTTGAGCGGTTTAGGGCTACTGCTGTGCGCGGGTTGGGATCCCCTCCAAGTCCTTCGATGGCAACCCCATCTTTAGCCAGCAATTGATTACCAGATATTACATTAAAATCTTTTCCTGTAGGCGTATTAATGCGGGCACTATTGGTGATTGATAGATAAAGCCGTGGTTCTCTATCAGTATCTTGCGAATAGATGGTGCCTTCTGAGGCCGCGTAACCAATTACGTCCACGTGATCACCTTTGTGAGGGTAATAATCCATAAACCCACGGTCGTGCCAGGGCTGAAACCCATCTCCATTGATTGCTACCTGCAGTTCAAAGTTGTTTAAAAATTGGGACGTAGTGCGCGCTTTGAGCGGCAGCTCCTGGTCGGGATCCCCTGGAGTGACAAGTAAACGAATGCCATCCGCTTGTAGATCAATTTTTATTACATGAATTACAATTCTCCTGGGAGAACTGCGAACATCACGGATGTACTCTACCCCTTGAAAAAGCATTTCCTGGGTTGGTTGGGCGAGTAATCGATCGTAGAGATATGTACCACCAAAAATTATCGCAATTATGAAAGCAACTGCAAAGATTAGACAACATGGAACCAATATATATTTTTTATTCATGATATTCTATTGGGCTATTTCAAGGCCTATACTTCAATACGACTAATGTTGACGAAAAGTTGCTACGGTTGCCAATTGAGCAATTTGATCAATACAAATACATTTTGGTCGAAGTCTGAATGTTCGTGATCCGTCAACTCGATATCCACTGCGGCGATGCCCTGATCAGATGCCCAATCGATCAGTTGACCGCTGAACTGGCAGCCGGTATTGATGGGCGGATAGGGATAGGTGCTGACTGAAGCAGCGGCTGCTGCTAAGCTAAGCGAACGATCATCGGGTGGATTGCCACCCGGAAATATTCCCAGGGCTGCGCTGTGATAACTGATCAGCGCGTCGATATTTCGGGATTTGATGAAATTCATCAGGGCAACCGTTTCCGGTTCGGAAGCTGGATAAGCCCCTGCCGTGATGGGACCGTAATCCCAGCATCCATCACGCGGCCACTCCGCTTGCCAGTTGGAGGGGAAATTACGATTGAGATCGACTCCATTGGCGTTAGCACGTCCCTCGATACCGTGAGACCTTGCTTCTCCATCTGGATTAATGGCGCGAAGAATGTGAATCTTGACCCCTTCGGGAATAATATGCTGATTTTTTTTCAGATATGCGATTAGTTGATTAGCAAGCTCGATAGTATTCCACTCGTACCCGCCGTGAATTCCGGCGACGATCATGCGTTCAGTGCTGCCTGAGCCATAGGTGACCACATTAAGTGGCAGGCCATTCACAGAATAACCGATTATTTTTCCTGTGCTGCGGCCTTCATATTTTTCAGCATTGATGGCCTGCCACGTTTCATCGGGGGTCGGAAAAGGAGTTGGCGTTGTGCGTGGGGTGCGTGTGGCTGATGAAGGTACGGTTGAGACGGTTGCAGTTACGGGGGGGTGTGTGGGTTCAACAGGCAAAGTGGACCCTTGCCATAGGGGTTTGGTTTTAGTAGCCGCAATTTCTGGCAAGGGAGTGATCTGGTTTTGCACAACAACAATTGAACTCCCTAACCAGATGGCCAATGCTAACAGCGTTCCAAGTATGACAACGATAGAGAAGTTAAAGATCGATCTCAAACAAGACCGGGGAGTTTTACTCATTAGGTTGGATTTTTGATATGCGTAATGGATTTCCAAATGCTCATATTTTGGACAACTCACAGATTTGTATGCGCATAGCCATTAAATCAAGGCCTGTTTGAATTCGAATTTTCTCACAGGCTTTGAACAACCTATTTCAGGCAATCAGTGTCCGTTCTTTTTCTTGCATCGCCTTGAAGGCTGCAATTCCAACTTCGATGATTTCTAATGATGGCTCACGCGTGGTCAAGCGCTGAAGTGCCAGGTTGGGTTTGATCATCCAGCGCACAATGGGGGAGTGCAGATTTCGCGCAGTCCAGCGGATAATTTCATAGGCTATTCCCGCCAGAACCGGGATCATTGCCACGCGAGTGAGTAAACGCCAATGCAATTGCAGAGGTCCAAACAGAGAAAATATCAAAATCGAAAGCAGCACCAAGGTTAGCAAAAACGCCGTCCCACAGCGAGGGTGCTCAATGGATTGCTTGGCCACATTTTCAGGAGTCAGATCAATGCCGGCCTCGAAGGCATTAATGGTTTTGTGCTCTGCACCATGATAGGCAAAAACACGTTGAATGTCACTCACGAAGCCAATCAGCCATATGTAGCCCACCAGCAATAATAGGCGCACCAGCCCTTCGGCCAAATTGCTCCACCAGGCATTCAGGTGCAAGTATTTCTCGAATAACTGCCCAACTGCTGCGGGAGCCATAAAGAACAAACCGATCGAAAAAGCCAGCGACAACCCTAATGTCAGATAAAGAGCGCCTCCTTCGAGTTGCTCATCCTCGCCAGTTTGTAGATTTGCAGAAATGGTCAGGGCGCGCATCCCTAAAACCAGCGCGTCCCACAATCCCACTAAACCGCGCAGAAATGGGATTTTAATCCAGCGACTTTTATAAATGCCGCTCAGTTCTTCAGTATGAATGACGATTTCCTGTTCGGGATCACGCATGGCGATAGCCACAGCACTGGCGCCGCGCATCATCACGCCCTCGATTACAGCTTGACCGCCGTATGTTGGTAATTGATTTTCCATAATTATTTAGCCAAATTGAACAAAAAGTGAATGACGGCATCTATGCCTTTGTACCAGGTAGGCAGATGCAGTTTTTCGTTGGGACCGTGCATGTTATCAGTGGGCAGACCAAATCCCATGTTGACAGATTCGACACCCAGAATTTCTTGGAATGCAGTCACAACAGGAACGCTGCCACCCTCACGCTTGAATGCTGGTTTGACGCCCCAGGCTGTTTCAGCAGCCTTGAGATATGCCTTCGTCCAGCGAGAATTGCGGTCGCTGATGGAAGCCGGTCCGCTGGCCATTGAAATGATTTCCCATCTCACGGTGGTGGGCGCATTTTGCTCTAGATATTGGAGCAGTTGTTGGTGAACTTCTTCTGGGTCCTGATCGGGCACCAGGCGACAGGAGATCTTCGCCATGGCGGTTGCAGGCAGCACAGTTTTAGCGCCCTCACCTGTAAAACCGGATAACAGGCCATTGATTTCTAGGGTCGGTCTTGCACCCACGCGTTCATCCGCTGTGTAGCCATCTTCGCCCCAAAGTTGGGACACACCCGTGTTTTCGATGTACCAGTCGTCCGTTTTGGGTAAACGGGCAAGCTCTGCTCTCTCGTCGGCTTCGAGATCGAGCACCTTGTCGTAGAACCCCGGCAGTGTGACCCGCCCTTTGGCATCGTGCATGCCTGATACCAGATCGGCAAGAACCTGGGCGGGATTGTGCACCGAACCGCCGAAGACGCCTGAATGCAGGTCTTGCGAGGGACCCCACAAGCGAAGTTCAAAGTACGCTAGCCCTCTCAGAGCGTAGGTAATGGTTGGGAGGTCGGGTGCAATCATACCTGTATCAGGATTGAGGGCAAAGTCACAGCTCAGCTTTTCCTTATGCTCTTCGATGAAAGCTGGCAGGTTTGGCGACCCAATTTCCTCCTCACCCTCGAGGATGAATTTTACGTTGATAGGCAAGGTGCCAGTTTTCAGAATCGCCTCTACCGCATTGAGTGTTGCCGCGACCTGGCCTTTCATATCTGTTGCGCCGCGGGCGAACAAGTTGTCATCCCGTTCTGTTGGCTCGAAGGGCTCAGAGTCCCATTTGTCCAGGGGCTCTGCGGGTTGGACATCATAGTGACCATAGATCAGCACCGTGGGCACGTCGGGACCAGCACCAAGAGAATCGGCATATACCACGGGATGTCCTGGAGTGGGATAAATCTTTATATTTTCTAGACCAATCCAATTGAGCTTTTTTACTAACCAATTGGCTGTTTTGTGAACATCGGTTTTTCTTTCAGGATCGGTAGAAATTGAAGGAATTGCTGAGAATTCGATCAGCTCATCGAGAAAGCGTTGCTTATGTTCTTTTGCATATTCGAGCGCCTTGGCTCTTGAATTATTCATATAATGGTCTCCCATATTTTGTAATTAGAAACACCTATTTGGCTAACTATCGGAGTAAATTGCGAGCAGATCTTCCAACAGTTTATCTCTTACCCAAGGAACGAATCGATTTATTTCATCAAATTGTAAAGCTGTAGCGCGGACTTGAGACTGGTATCGGCTCGCATCACAACTATCAATTGGGACGGAATAACTGCCATCAAGATGAACATCTGCACGACCTGCATCGAATTCTATACCAGTGACTTGCAG
Organism: uncultured Anaerolineales bacterium; assembly: GCA_964419495.1. Taxonomy (GTDB): domain Bacteria; phylum Chloroflexota; class Anaerolineae; order Anaerolineales; family UBA11858; genus NIOZ-UU35. Next base: position 1,648 of record CAYQQX010000078.1, on the reverse strand, counting down.
GTTTGATAAGTAAGTAGCGTTGTATAAACCCCCATGATAGTGCCCCGCCCGAAACATAGAATTGATAGCTACGGACAAATCGTTGATTAGATTTCCAGATTTTACATGTCCTGTCCAAATTTTTACCAAACTATCACCACAACCAATAGGTCCACCAGTATCAAGTTGAACAAAATAGATAAAAATTGCATTTTCGGGAACAAAATTGCTGGGTAATGGGGTTACAGTTGCTGATGAGGTTGCTGTCTTTGTGATCGTGCTGGTTGATGATGGAATCGGCGTATGGGTGATTGTGGATGTTTGCGTTGTGCTAGCTGTTAAAGTTTGGGTGGCGGTTTCAGATAATTTTGCGATTTGAACTATTTCTGTCGCTTCAGAGTATATTGTCATGACAGCTGCTGTAATCGTACTGTCTATATCGTGTGTTACTGTTGGCGAATTGCCCACAATAAAGGGATTTAATTTACAGGCAGACAAATAAATAACACACAATATCAAAACTGCAATTTTGCGAACCAAAAATTTTTTGTTTGGTGAAATCTGATCATTATCCATAAACTCGTAGATTATACGACTATTTGAGATTTGTGTGAGGTAACTTGGTGGAAGGGATAGGGCAATCGCATGTTCATCGCTTGCGCTGTCCGTCAGGCGATGAATCGCCCGAATACGAAACTGTGCCGGATGAATCCGGCCAATAACCCGATTTATCGGGTGCTGTTTCGCAGCCCGGAAACTTCATTTCCGGGCAGACACGGCATTCAATCACCTTGTTCTTGTTATAAGCGATTGCCCTAGTGGAACGTACTTTGAGGTTTCCTGTAGGGCATGCTTCACTCCGCTGCGCGTAGTTTACACTGCGAGTAACGAATGTGTTCAGCGTGACACTTATAGCATTGAGTTATGTAAAGCACCAGCTTTTTCACCACTCCCGTTTGCTGCGCAATTAGATTTCTGCTAAAATTCTGATTTAGAGGGAGAAATTTTAGTAAGCGAGGAAAAATGAATTTGGTTTCCTGGTTGAAATCAATAAAAAATACTATTTCCAAAATCAATATCCCTGATTGGACTATTCCAATTTTTCTTTTGTTTGAAACTGTCGCAGCGTATGGCTTGCTTGCCGTATTTGAAGGATTTTATTTCGATGATTGGCAAATGGTCTGGTTAGCAAATTCTGGAACAAGTTATTGGGATTTCTACAGCTTTGATCGGCCGTTTTCGGCATGGACCCTTTATGTCACCGCTCCAATATTGGGGAGTAAGCCATTGGCTTGGCACACTTTTATGGTTGCATTGAGGTGGTTGGTCACATGGTCTGGGTGGTGGGTTTTGAAATTGATTTGGCCAAAAAATCGTCGAAATACAATATTAGTTGCTATGCTATTTGCAGTTTATCCTGCATTTTTGCAACATTCAATTTCTGTAGCATATAGCCAGCATTTCATTACTTATTTATTTTTCTTTTTATCATTTGGATTGATGATGAAGGGCCTTGAAGATGATAAGCCCAGTAGATGGATATTTACTATAATGGGATTGATTGCTCAGTCAATTCACCTTTTTACGATGGAATATTTCTGGGGATTGGAAATCGTTAGGGTATTAGTTATTTATTTTTACTGTTCTCAATCTGGTGTTACAAACTTCA
>CAYQQX010000077.1:0-20464 GCA_964419495.1 uncultured Anaerolineales bacterium | reverse complement strand
CCCCGACCCCCTATTTCCAGGGAAACCTCGCTACGTGTGCGTAACATGAGTTAAGTATATTCGGAAAGAATTTGAAACGAAATATTCAACATTCTCTGATGTGACAAAAGTGATTTGATTTCCCAAGGAGAAAATGCTACACTCTTTTCACTGCAACTTGGAAAAATCGAATTCGTTATATTATTTGTAAAGAATATTCGTTGTCATCCTGAGTAAACGAAGGATCTCCCGCTCGAAGAGCGGGGATTCTTCACTACGTTCAGAATGACAATTATTAGAATATTGTTAGGGAATGGAGGTTCTCTTATGTCTGCTGGAAAAGTCATTGCCTATATCTTTGCCGCCATCCTCATCTTCTTTGGTGTACTTTTCATTTGGGCTACCTTCAGCCCAGAAGGCCAGATGGGTTGGTTAGTTGTAGGTATCATTAGTGTTGGTATTGGTTTTGGGATCATCTGGCTTGCAGGACGCAAAAAACCATCTGCTGCCTCGGGTCAAGGGGAAGGAGTCACGCTGAATATTGATTTACCCGGCGATGTCAGCCTGGATACACTCAAATGCCAATCTTGCGGTGGCTCCATCACAGCCGACAATATCCAAATGCTGGCAGGCGCTCCAACTGTCAGCTGTCCATTCTGTAATACAACTTATCAATTAAGCGAAGAACCGAAGTGGTAAACCAGTCACATGTTACATGCTGCAAGTTACAAGTAGAGTGTTCAGATTAACGTTCGCGAACTTGCATTTGAGACCTGGCACTTGCAACTTGAAACTTATCCTGGAGAATGTAAAATGAATAAGCGAATTCTCACCTCAGTTTTTATACTGATCTTGTTATTTGCCATCCCTATCAGTGCCCTGGCCCAGACTTATTATTTCAGCCTGGATCAAGAGGTGGTGAATGTTTTTTGGGAAGATGACGGCACACTGACCCTGGATTATGTTTTTGTTTTCTCCAACAGTCCCAGTGCTTCTCCCATCGATTTTGTCGATGTAGGTTTCCCAAACGATAACTACAGCCTGTCGAATGTCAGCGCGGAGGTGGATGGACATCCAATCCTCAATATCGAATATTCTCCCTACGTCGACAGCGGCGTAGCCTTGGGTTTAGGAAGTAATGCCATAAAACCAGGTCAGACCGGTCGTGTGCACGTCAAGGTTACAAACATTCGCGGTGTACTTTTCGCCGACAGCGATGACAGCAACTACGCCAGTGCTGTCTTCAGCCCCACCTGGTTTGGATCAGAATTCCTCTATGGCTCCACGGATTTAACAGTTTCATTCCATTTACCTCCTGGCGTTCAACCTGAAGAGCCGAGCTGGCATGCATCTCCTTCTGGCGGCTGGCCCTCTGAACCCGACACTGCACTTGATAACGAAGGTCGCGTGACTTATACCTGGCGTAACACCAACGCCAATGGCCACACTCAATACAAATTCGGATCCTCCTTCCCTAAAACATATGTACCTGCCGGTACCATTGCCACCCCAGGCTTTTTTGAACGCTTAGGTATCGATCCCGAAGCAGTCACAGGTTTCTTGTGCTGTGGGGGAATATTCGGCTTGATCGCATTGATCACTTGGGCAGGAGCCAGAAGCGCGCGCAAACGCAAGATGAAATACCTGCCGCCTAAGATCCGTATCGAAGGGCATGGAATCAAACGCGGTCTGACAGCCGTCGAAGCGGGTATCTTGATGGAACAACCAGTAGACAAAGTGCTGACGATGATCCTTTTTGCCGTTCTAAAGAAAGATGCAGCGAGCGTCGTTTCGCGTGATCCCCTGAAATTAGATGTCACTACGCCTCTGCCTGATAAATTACGCTACTATGAGCGCGATTTCCTGAAAGCTTTCGCTGAAGGAAGTAAAAAGCAGCGCACACGCGACCTGCAGAACCTAATGGTCAAATTGATCAAAAATGTTGGCAAGAAGATGAAAGGCTTCAGCCACAAAGAGTCAGTTGCCTATTACAAAAGCATCATGCGCAAAGCCTGGCAGCAAGTTGAAGAGGCTGCCACACCCGAAGTGCGCAGCGAGAAGTTTGACGAGCACATGGGCTGGACCATGCTCGATAAGGATTTCGACCGCCGTACGGAAGATGTCTTCCGGTCTGGGCCCGTCTTTGTACCCATGTGGTGGCATCGTTACGATCCGGGATGGGGTCGCTCGAGACCAGCGACATCCAGACCCGTTGCCACCAGTGGAAGATCGGGCAGCGGTCGTTCGGCGCCTTCGATGCCGAACCTGCCCGGCGGTGAATTTGCGGCCTCCGTCGTCACAGGGATGCAGGGCTTTGCCAGCGATGTGGTTGGTAATGTCACCAGCTTCACGGATCGCATCACAAATAAGACCAACCCTGTGCCCAAGTCCACATCATCAAGCAGTGGCTGGAGCAGCAGCGGTGGAAGCAGTTGTGCTTGTGCTTGCGCCTGCGCTGGTTGTGCCTGTGCCTGCGCCGGTGGTGGACGATAATCAGTGAATAGTGAGTAGTGGTTAGTGGAGAGAAAATAAATGATTACTGGTATCCAATCTCTGATCTCCAATTTACAATCAGCGGTCAGCCGTCAGCCGTCAGCCGTCGGTTCAGAATTGCCGCCGCGTGGTTTGCATCACTTCACCCGTGAAACATCTGAACAGCGCTCGCGCATCCATCTGCGCGTCGACCCTGATGGTCATGGTACGCTCATCGTCAACGCCAATCAGGTTGTGCATCTCAACCCCACAGCGACTTTGATGGCCTATCTGATCCTTGAAGAGCTGCCCCAGGTTCAGGCAATACGTCAAATTCAGCGAGGCTATTCGGTATCGAAAAAACAGGCTACTATTGACTATGCGCAGTTCAAGGATGATATATCCGTAGTTTTACAACCCAACAGTTGCCCAGCCTGCACGCTGGACGAATTGGAAATTGCTGCCCCTTTCAGTGCCCGCCCTATGGCGCCCTATCGTATGGACCTGGCTCTAACCTATCGTTGCAATGATGATTGTGCCCACTGCTACAACGCCCGTCCGCGCGATTACCCAGAATTACCAACGGATGTTTGGAAGGAAATCATCCATCGCTGTTGGCAGTTGAGTATCCCCCACATCGTGTTCACCGGTGGAGAGCCAACCCTCAGGGACGACCTCCCTGAGTTGATCGCCCACGCGGAAGCTAATGGGCAGATCACTGGGCTCAATACCAATGCTCGGAGGCTAAGCGATCCCCACTTTGTTGATGCCCTCATAAAGTCCGGCCTGGATCACATACAAATAACCGTTGAATCTCACGATGCGCAAATCCACGATCAAATGGTTGGTAAACGCGGTGCCTGGAAACAATCTATCGCTGGCCTACGCAATGTGCTCGACTCTCCACTCTATGTGATGACCAACACAACCATGCTGACCAACAATTTCACAACCATGGCTGAAACCCTGGATTTTCTGGCCGAGTTGCGTGTTCCAACCGTTGGGCTGAACGCCCTAATCTATTCTGGTCGGGGTTTGTCTGTGGGCACTGGGCTGAGAGAAAGCCAATTGCCAGCCTTATTGGATCTGGCACGGCAAAAAACAGATGCTAATGGTCAACGATTGATCTGGTATACCCCCACGCAGTACTGCCAATTTGACCCTATGCAATTTGACCTGGGAGTTAAAGGATGCACAGCCGCCCTTTACAATATGTGCGTGGAGCCTGATGGGGGCGTACTTCCTTGTCAGTCATATTACCAACAATTGGGAAATATCCTGGACGATCCGTGGGATTCGATTTGGAATCATTCACTTTCTGACTCGATCCGAGGAAGGGATTACATTCCAAAAGAATGTGAAGATTGCTCAGTCTTAGACGAATGTGGCGGGGGCTGTCCATTAGCCTTGGATGTAGAGCATTCGTCCATGGTTCCAATTGAGAGTATTGAGTTAATTTCTATCTAAGATGCTATGGCCAACTTAATTACTTTGCTGCGCTTTCCGTTACTCTTCGTTTATGTGGCGCTCCTTTACACAGACAACGCCACCTTGCAATTTTGGTGCGTACCATTCATTGTGTTCATCATCTTGATGGATATGTTCGATGGGCTAATCGCGCGTGCGCTCGGTGAGGTCAGCTTATTAGGCAGTGTGTTAGATATCGCCACCGACCGCATCTTCGAGATCATCTTGTGGGTGGTCTTCGCACACCTGGGGTTGATCCCCATAGTCATTCCATTAATTGTGATCACTCGCGGCACAACTGTGGACGCGGTGAGAGCCGTGGGGATGAAAGATGGCCTGTCAGCCTTCGAGCAGGTCAAGCATCCCATCAGCCGCTTCTTGGTATCCTCACGTTTCATGCGCGATAGCTATGGTATTACCAAAGGATTTGCTTTTGCATTTCTGACACTTAATTTAGGATTACGCACACTGGGATCTGATTTGGAGTTGAGCGTGCACATTGCCGCTTTGGCGCTTTCTTGGTTGAGTATTGGTTTTACCATCGCGCGAGGTTTACCGGTTTTAATTGAAGGGTACCGTTTCTTAAATAATCCGTCTGCATAAGACGTTAAAAAATCACAAGAACAATGAAATTAGATATTAAGTCGATCACTACCAGCCGTTTTGGCGTCAATCTGGGGTTATGGATTGGGAGAACCTTGCCCCCAAGTATCGGTTATCGGATTGCCGATTTCGGCGCAAAAAAACTTGCCAAGCGCGACAATTCAATGACAAAGGCGATCCGCGCCAATCAGCAAGTTGTGCGTGGAGGGAATGTATCGTCAGAAGAACTTGCCCAAATTGTAGCAGACGTGCTCAGCCATGCCGGAATTTGCTTCGTCGATCTTTACCACAACCTAATGAATCCTGAGGGCTTGAAGAACCTTGTTCCGTTTACAAGCTCTTCACAATCCTTAATTGAATTGGGAAAGTTAGATACTCCAGGCGCTTTCGTTGTAGCACCCCATATGAGCGCCTTTGATATTTGTTTACTTGCTTTAGCTCACCGAGGATTAAGTGCCAAAGTGCTGACCTATGGAAACCCGCCAGGAGGGTACGAGTTACAAAATGAGATTCGCGCTTCAACAGGGCTTGATATCACACCTGTTCGTGGCGAAGCAACGCACAATGAAGCTGTTGAATATATGCACCAAGGCGGCGCAGTAATCACTGCAGTAGATCGCCCCATTCGCAGAAAAGCGCATAGACTGAACTTCTTTGGTCACCCCAGCCCGCTGCCTGCAGGACACATACGCATGGCACTGGCCGCCGAAGTCCCAGTGGTCATAGCTGCGGCGCAATATCTTGGAAATAGCGAATACTGCATCAACATTTCAAACCCAGTCCCCATGATCAAAGACAGCGATCCCGATGTCGAAATTCGTAAAAACGCCGAAGCTGTGTTAGTGCATATAGAAGATTTCATTCGCCTCGCCCCCGAACAATGGCTGATGTATTATCCAGCCTGGCCAGATCTGATAGTGAATGGAGAATGCTGAATTATGAATTTTGAATTGACAATTCACAATTCACAACTCACAATTTTTCTCGGTGCGACATTGTTTTTTCTAGGCATTGCTCATATGAGTCCTCGAATGGCCCTGCTAGACGCACGACTCTTTCGTTTTCTGCACAAAGGATTGCGAAGAGGTAACGCCTTCTTTCAAGTAATTTGGCACCTCGGCCGAACACCGTTTACTTTAGTATGTCTTGCACTCATGTTATTCTTCGATTTACAGAATGGAATTCGAGTTGCGATCGTCTTTGCAGCAGCAGCAACTTTGGAATGGACCATTAAAAGATCTTTCAAACGGCCTAGACCTTACACCTTGATTCCAGATGCCACCATGGAACAACCACGCGAACCTCAAGACACATCCTTCCCGAGTGGAGATGCGATGCGCATCTGGTTCCTGGCATTGACCATCCCATTTGTATTTGGTTTATCAACGTCGTTCATCATTGGTTTCAGTATTATTGCTTTCATAGTAACGCTCGGACGCATCGCCATGGGCGTTCACTTTCCACTCGATACCCTCGCCGGAACCGGCTTAGGCTTAGTTGCATCTGGAGTAAGTATTTATTTGATTTCGTTCACAGCATAGGTCAGCTAATCACTAACCACTGACAACTGACCACTGATATAACTGGAGGCCGCCATGACAAGTATTCGAGAAGCTGTTCGCAATTTGTTCGTTCAAAAAGAACCTTTGCCTGTGGGAATCTTTCATTATCAGGCTCCTCCGGACGCAGAATATCCCTTCCGCTTGCATCTTCGCCTGGAACCTGATGGAGATGGCGTACTGATTGTAAATGCATCCACAGTGCTGCACCTGAATCAAACCGCAGCTGAATACGCATTCCATTTAGTACAAGATTCGCCTGAAGAGGAAGCTGCCGCCGAGGTTGCGGCTCGCTATCAAGTATCCAAGAAGCAAGCCTTGGCTGATTTTCAAAACTTTAAAGATCGATTGTTGACAATGATCGACATCCCTGACCTGGATCCCATCACTTTCTTCGACTTTGAGCGAGATGACCCTTACGCTGGCGTAATCACTGCTCCTTATCGCTTAGATTGCGCCCTGACATACCGCCTGCCCGAAGGCGCCGACCCCGAGGCGGCTCCCACCAAGCGTGTCGATCGCGAGCTCACCACCGAAGAGTGGGTCTCGGTCATAGACAAAGCCTGGGAAATAGGGATTCCTCACATAGTTTTTACAGGTGGAGAGCCAACTTTGCGAGATGATCTCCCAGAACTCATCACCCATGCTGAGGCCAATGGGCAGGTCACTGGCTTACTAACCGATGGACTCAAGTTGGCAGATGCCGAATATCTCAACACTTTGCTGCAAACCGGCCTTGACCACTTGATGGTTGTTCTGCACCCTGAAGACGAAGGTGCTTGGGCCGCGCTCGAAAAGGTACTCCCCGAAGATTTACACACCACAGTCCACCTTACAATTACTCCAGAGAATGCTGCCTCTGCTCCTGTGTTGCTGGAGCGCCTGGCAAATATGGGTGTAAATGCTCTTTCGTTAAGTGAGAGTTCCCCCGAACTCAATGAAACTTTACAATCAACCGCCGAGATGGCAGCAGAATTCGAACTATCCTTAGTTTGGGATGTCCCCGTGCCTTACTCCGTCCATAACCCCATCGCTCTGGAAACTGCCGAAGATGAAACCCCTCAAGGGGCAGGACGAGCCTGGCTTTATGTCGAGCCAGATGGCGACATACTCCCAACACAAGGAGTCAACCAAGTATTGGGCAACATACTCCAGGATGACTGGGGAAAAATAATTAAGCAGTAAGCCAATCTAATTACGGAGACATGACTCACGCCGAATTTAGTATTCGGATGTTTATTTTCTTTTCTCACCCCATCCCCCCTACCCCCCTTCCCATTGGAAGGGGGGTTTTGTGAAAAAATAGGTGCGGGCGGCGCAAAGCGCCATCCCGCACCTATTTTTTCACTAGTTCCCCTCACCCGATTGTCGGGGGAGGGGTTAGGGGTGGGGGCGAATCTTTTCTTTTTATTGCAGCTTCCCATCGTAAATTTAATTTGGGATGACTCATGTTTATTTATCTCTGCCTACGGCCAAAGATCGCCGAAAGAACTCCACTCACCAACACAATTGGTGAAATTATAAGCATGGAAACACCTGCAATCAACAAACCTTTTGCCTGGGCGTGCTGGCTCTCCTCAAAAGACACACGATCTCCTGCATACAATTCATCAGGGATCACTCCGCCCGATGCAGCTTTCTTCCCCCAAAGGGTGATCAGGTCACCATTGTAGAATCCTCGAACTCTGCGAGATCCTTCTGGAAGAGAATCTCCCATGTATTCAGCTTCATAGTAACCATTAGATTCAAAAATCGCCTCATGGAGTGCTCCGTTCATCGATGCATCTTCAACCCGCAGCGATTTTACAATCTCCCCCCCCACATCCACCATTAACTCAGGGATTACGCGTTCTACTGTTTCCCAACTGCCATCAGGCTCTTGATTTGGTTCATCGGGATCGTATTCAGGTACCGTAACGCGCCACTCTTCCATTCCATAAGCCACAAATTGATCCTCCAGCAATACCACTGGGTTATCCATTAAATATCCTGTGACAACGATATCGTCATTTGGTGCAGCCTGTGCAACTGTCGATGCATCCATCAGGGGCAGTTTTTCAATTCGACGTGCTTCGAGTTTTTGTTGCGGAGCCAAGTACAAAGAAAAAAACAATCCGCACCCAAAAAGTGCAATAGCGCCAAGAACCGCGGCAACAACCCTACCCAAGCGTTCGCGTATTCGAGCGAAGAAATTCATAGCATGCTCCTCTTTTCCCAAATTCAATTCTCAGCATATCACAAAAAGTTCCATGCTACAATTTTCCCATGCAGGAAATTGATTGGCACATTCGATTTAAGCAGCAAGCCAGGTGGACCCAAGATTTACGCACCTATTTATATCCCCGAGTGGGATTGGACAGGGCAACACATGTTTTGGATGTTGGTTGTGGGACCGGCGCGCTCTTGGGGGAGTTGCAAACGCAGAGTGATGCTCAAATTTTTGGCGTGGACATTCAGCGCCAAAGCCTTGAGCTGGCTCTATCTAATAAAAGTGTGCTGCTATCTCAGGGGGATGCACATCAGCTTCCTTACCCAAACGATTTATTTGATTTAACCCTCTCCCATTTCACCCTGATGTGGGTTTCTAATCCCCAAGACGTTCTTGGCGAAATGGTGCGTGTGACTAAATCTGGCGGTGTGGTGATAGCCCTGGCTGAACCGGATTACGGTGGTCGAGTTGATTATCCTCTTGAATTAGAGCAAATCGGCCAATGGCAAATCGAATCTCTCCAAAAACAGGGCGCAGACCCCTTTATGGGAAGAAAACTACGCACAATCTTCACTCAATCTGGGTTGAAGAATATTGAGTCTGGAGTTCTTGGGGCTCAATGGACAAACGAACTATCAATAGATGAAGTTAATCTGGAATGGGCGGTATTGGAATCAGACATGGAACAGACCTTTAGGGATTCAGAATCCCTAAAAGTCTTAAAGAAAATTGACAAAGCCGCTATAGATCGCGGCGAGCGTGTCCTATACGTGCCCACATTTTATGCCCTGGGATGGAAATCCTAACCCACACAATGAATCAACTGGGAGAGTGAAATCTCGGTGACCAGGAGGAGCATGGTCACCAGATAAAGAAAAATAATTCGGCACTCGTTCCGCCGCTGTGCGGTGGAACGCATATTCGACTTTTTAGGCGTTAGGGTCGGTCTCTTGAGCCACCAAATTGTGCTCCACTTTATGCACATGGGCATATAAATTGGCAATCCATTGTTTCCCCTCTTGGGTTACGTTAAGATATTTAATTGCCTTGCCAATATAAGGTGTGATGACATTAAAATAGAATTTAGTGAAATTTCGACGCATATGACCAGGGCTTTTATACCCGATCCGCTCATTTACGCCATTTTCTTCAAATTCATAATAAAGGGCTGGAATTTTTCGCAAATAATTGGGGTCACCCATCTGACCAATGAAATCCGCCGCCCTGAGAAGACCTGCGTAGCTATCTGTAACCTGATATTCTGGGCCATCGGGGATCGGGAATTGGGTCATCTCGATATATTCAGCGATGATCTTGGCATCCACCACATCAACTAAACGCTGCCCACCGAATCGCTCCATCACGAATTGTTTACTACGGTCAACATGATAAGGCGTTAGGATAGAATCGGTCCAGTCATCACTCAGTTGAACAAATTCATCATTGACACCCGTGTCATATCGGCCAGGTTGATCTCTCCTGCAAACCCCGCGTATATAGCCAATATCATGACACAGCAGAGCCAAAGTGAAGTGCAGCCAATCATGAGGGGTTACGCCACCTTCGGAGAGATGTTTTCCCTTCAAAATCGCCTGTCCAACCAGCGTTACCAAGATAGTATGTTCGACATCATGATAGAGATTATCAGAATTGGCGATGTTCTCCAGGGCCAGTCGTCCAGTCCACTCGATGATATTCGCAAACTGAGGTTCCAGATCACTATACGTCTGCTGATATGCACTTCTGAGCTCTTTCAAGAAATTTTCTATCAACAAAGCATGGGTGTTTAACATGATCTCTTATCCTTGAGCCCCCCTTCTCAATTCAATTTATTCTAGCGGAAACCCAACTTCAATTTGACCTTCAATTACGCGTACCGGATAAGCGGGTATCCCTTCAACTGCCGGGAGAGTGACCGCTTCTCCAGTACGGACATCAAATCGCGCTCCGTGACGGGGACAAGCAACTTGATAATTTTCGATTTCTCCATCTCCCAGGGGGCCGTCATCATGGGAACATAGATCTGCAATGGCATAATAATCCCCAGCGATATTGAAGACAACGACAAATCCATCGTCAACTTCAATGAAGAGGCGTTCGCCGTTTGGGATTTCATCCACTCCGGCGATGGCAACGAATTCACATTTTTCAGGGTCGAGCTGTGTGTAATTAAACATTCTACGCAACAAGATCGTCGCTGGCTTCGCCCAGGCCATAAGCTCCCGCTTTGAGCACCTTCAGAGATAAGAGTGCGCATTTCAGCCGTACTGGGCCAAGCTCAATGCCTAATAATTCAAGCACATCTTCTTTAGTTAGTGCTTTAACCTCTTCCAAGGATTTCCCTTGAATTGACTCGATTAACAAGTCTGCGGAGGCTTGAGAAATCGAGCAACCTTCACCGCTGTACGCAGCTTCAGTAACGATACCATTCTCGTCAAGACGGACATCAACTCGAATATGATCCCCACAGTACGGGTTATCATCCTCGAATGTAATATCGTGAGGGTCTAATTCCCCACGATACTGGGGATTTTTATATCGGTCAATAATGAGTTCTCGGTAAAGATCATCCATATGATGTTTTATATACCAACTAATAAGCTACTTAGGCAAATATCTTTTTTACTTTGTAAATCCCATCGACCAGTTTATTTACTTCTTCTTCTGTATTATACAGGTAGAAACTGGCACGAGCCGTGGCAGTAATTCCAAATTTATTGTGCAGCGGCATAGCACAATGATGTCCAGCCCGTACAGCCACACCGTCGGAATCTAAGATTTGTGAAATATCGTGTGCGTGCGCTTCGGGAAGCGTGAAGGCTGCCACGCCGCCTTTATATTTTGCTTCAGGCCCAAATACCTGTACACCTGGGATTTCTTCTAACCGTTCTAAAGCGTATTCAATGATTTCTTTTTCGTGCTGCTCAATGACATCCATGCCTATTGAAGAGAGGTAATCCACGGCTGCACCCAGGCCGATTGCCTCGGCAATTGCGGGTGTGCCTGCTTCGAATTTGTGCGGCAAATCATTGTTCTGGAATGAGCGCAGTTCAACGCGCTTTATCATTTCCCCACCCCCAAGGAATGGAGGCATTGCTTCTAGTAATTCACGACGCCCATAGAGAATACCAACTCCAGTGGGACCACACATCTTATGTCCAGAGAAAACCAGGAAATCGGCGTCCAATGCTTGAACATCGACAGAAAGATGGGGTACTGATTGAGCGGCATCTACAAGAGTTAGCGCACCAGCCGCGTGTGCCATTTGAATGATCTCTTTGGCGGGGTTAATCGTGCCCAACACGTTGGACATGTGAGTAAATGACACGATCTTTGGATCAAGCTTCAACAGTTCGGAATATGATTCAAGATCTAGCAAACCATCTGGTGTTACGTTGATAAACTCTAAACGCAAATTGCGCTCTGCAGCCAGGATCTGCCAGGGAACGAGATTGGAATGGTGTTCCATCTCGGTCAGGATGACCACATCACCGCTATCAAGATTGGCACGTCCCCAGGTTTGAGCAACCAGGTTGATCGATTCCGTAGTGTTGCGGGTGTAGATCACCTCTTTGGGGGTAGCCGCACCAATAAAAGCGGCAATCCTCTCGCGAGCTGATTCGTAATCCGCAGTTGCCTCTTCTGCCAATACGTGAATTCCGCGATGAATATTGGCATTCGAGCGCCGATAGTATTCATCCATAGCATTCAGTACCTGGAGAGGTTTTTGACTCGTGGCGGTCGAATCTAAGTACACCAGGGGTACGCCGGGACTCACTTCACGATCTAGAATGGGAAAATCTCCCCTGATCTTTCGGACATCAAGCGCTGCATTTTTTTGCGTATTAGAAGTCATATTCAGTGACAAATAGAAAGAATGTGGCCGCGAAGGCCACATTCGTCAATCATTTTTTTGCTCTACGGCGACTCTTTTTTGGGTGACGCATGTTGGTCGATTCTTTGGGACACCAAAGCACATGATCGGGAACCATCCAACCGTTCGTCAAGTACACATTCTCGTGAAATTGAACTGCCACCAACTTATCATCCACTTGAACTACTACGCCTTCGAGCCAACCTCGAGTGCGCTCTTTCTCATCATTATCATGATCACACAGAACTTCTACAACATCACCGACTTCGTATTCACGATTAGCATCGGGAGGAGAGGAAAAAGGTAAACCAGCCAATACAGCCTCCAAAAGAACTGATAAATTTCACTACAATAAATTGCATATTATATAACATAATATGCTATTGCGCCCCCATTTTCTCCAGGATAGCCTCGTGAAAACGCTCTCGGACGCCGTCAAAGGGGATGCGCTGCATAATCGGGTCGAAGAATCCATCGACTACAAGTAGTTCGGCTTGCTCGGTGGGGATTCCTCGGCTGCGCAGATAGAAAACCAGGTCAGGATCGATCTTACCCACAGTTGCGCCGTGGGTGCAACGCACATCATCAGCCATGATTTCCAAGCCAGGGATCGAATCGGCACGCGCACTACTACTCAAAACCAAATTGCGATTGGCCTGATAGCCATCTGTCTGCTGTGCGCCTGGGGCGACGTAGATCATGCCCTGCCAAACGGAACGGCTGTCTTCCTTCAAAGCCCCCTTGAATAGCAAATCGCTAGTCGTGTGCGCCGCCATATGGTTCTGCTGGGTATCATGATCCAGATGTTGGGAGCCTTCGGTAAAATAGAAGCCTGACATGCGGCCATTGGCACCTTTTCCAACCAGGTCCAGATCGGAGAAATTCTTAGTCAATTTTGTACCGATGGCACCAAAGATCCAATCGATATTTCCATCACTTTCCACTTGAGCGCGCTCATGGGTGAAGTTCCAGACGTTGTCACCCAACGATTGCAATTCAACAAAGCGCAAATTTGCGCCGGCACCCACATGGATTTCAACCACACCGCCATGTAATGTTTGTTCAGCTTCGCCATTCGGTGAGGCAGCCTCATGAACATAGGTTAATGAAGCACCATCTTCCACCCAAACGACTAAGTGTGAAAAATGTGCTAAACCACTGCCCGCCGCCCACAGTATACTGTGCAAAGGCTGTTCGACTTGCACGCCTTTGGGAACATACACAAATATACCGTTCGGAGAGAGTGAGTTGGCTAAGGCGGCAAATTTGCCTTCATCTGACTTGACAACCTGTCCAATAGCTTTTCCTAGTTCAGCTGGATGTTCTTTGGCTGCAGTTTCCAGATCAGTGAAGATGACTCCATTTTCAGCAATCTCTGGGTTCAGGTCTTTCTGGATCCCTCCGGGGAGCAGCACAATCTGGCCTCCGTGCTGATCACTGACGAGAGGTTTTAACAATCTTTCGGGGATTGCCTGCAAATCCTCAAAAGCGCCAGGTTGAGGAAGTTCGAAATCGTCCTTCAATCCGCGAATATCCGTGCGGCGCCAGGGCTCATCCTGAGTAGTTGGGTAAGCCATGTTCTCAAAGGATTCCCAGGCCTTCTCTCGGTACTCTCCTAAAACGCCGCTGCCATTGCCAGCGGAAACATTTTCACGTGTGAAATTAAAGCCCTCAAATTTTGGGCGTCGGGTTCTTTTTGTTCTGGTTACAACTTTCTTTGCTGTCATATTGTGTTCCATTTATCCGATGGACCCTTCCATCTGAAGTTGGATCAGTCGGTTCATTTCAATGGCATATTCCATGGGTAATTCTTTGACCAGCGGCTCAATGAAGCCTGAAACGACCATGGTGGTAGCTTCCTCTTCGGTGAGTCCGCGGCTCATCAGATAGAAAAGCTGCTCCTCACCGACTTTGGATACCGAAGCCTCGTGTCCGATGGTGACATCTTGATCGTCAATCTCAATGTAAGGATAGGTATCAGAGCGAGAGTCCGGGTCAAGCAATAAGGCATCGCAAACCACGTTCGATTTGACATTGCCCATACCTTCATGGACTTTGAGCAAGCCGCGGTATGATGCGCGACCGCTGTCCTTGCTGATCGATTTGGAGATAATCTTGCTGCTGGTGTCGGGCGCAAAGTGGATCACCTTGCCGCCGGTATCCTGATGTTGGCCACGTCCAGCGAAAGCCATAGAGAGAATTTCGCCATGTGCGCCAGGTCCCATCAAATAGCAAGAGGGGTATTTCATGGTCAGCTTAGAGCCAAGGTTGGCATCCACCCATTCCATGGTGGCACCCTCTTCTACAATGGCACGTTGGGTCACCAGGTTATATACATTGTTGGACCAATTCTGGATGGTGGTGTAGCGCACTCGGGCATTTTTCTTGACCACAATTTCAATTACGCCGCTGTGGAAAGAGTCGGTTGTGTACTGAGGTGCGGTACAACCCTCAACGTAGTGCACTTGAGCACCCTCGTCCGCGATGATCAAACTGCGCTCGAACTGACCGATATTGGCCACATTCAAGCGGAAATATGCCTGCAAAGGCAGTTCCACCTTTACGCCTTTGGGCACATAGACAAACGATCCACCCGACCAAACCGCGCTGTTCAAGGCGGCCAGTTTATTATCTTCAATGGGCACAACTTTGCTGAAGTACTCACGGAACAGATCGGGATGTTGGCGTAGTCCGTCTTCAATGCTCAAGAAGATTACACCTTGCTCTTCCAAATGCTCCTGGATGCTGTGGTAGACCATCTCCGATTCGTATTGGGCACCCACACCGGCAAGGAATTTCTGCTCTGCCTCGGGGATGCCTAATTTATCGAAGGTATTCTTGATATCGTCGGGAACATCATCCCAAGTTTTTCCTTCTTCATCGGTGGGTTTGACGTAATAATAAATATTATCCAAATCGAGCTTGGAAATATCACCACCCCAGGTAGGCATCGGGCGCTGAAGATAATGATCCAGCGCTTTCAGGCGAAAATCCAACATCCATTGGGGTTCGTCCTTCATAGCTGAAATCTGTTCGACAACTTCTCGATCTAAACCTTTGCGGGTCTTAAACACAGAGATATCGGGATCGCTAAAACCATACTTATAATCGCCAATACCTTCTAAAATTTGAGCGTCGGAACTCATAGCGTAGTCCTTTGTCAATTAGTCAATAGTCTGATACCAATAATCAAGCTACCAGTTCAAAATTAGGCAGCGACTGGACTGTGCTTTTCACGTACCCAATCGTAACCTTGCTCTTCGAGCCGCAAGGCCAACTCTGGGCCGCCAGACTCAACCACACGTCCATCTAACATAATATGCACGAAATCAGGTTTGATATAGTTCAAAATTCGTTGATAGTGAGTGATCACCAAGGCTCCAAATTCACCGCCTCGCAAGGCGTTGACGCCTTCGGAAACCACCCGCAGAGCGTCAATATCCAGCCCGGAATCCGTTTCGTCAAGGATCGCGATCTCTGGTTGTAGGGCAGCCATTTGAAGGATCTCAGCACGTTTTTTCTCACCACCAGAGAAACCTTCATTGAGATAGCGGCCGGCGAAGGAGTGATCCATCTTCAAAAGATCCATGCGTTCTTTGAGCATGGTGCGGAACTCGGGAATTGGAACACCTTTATCTCCAGGGTCTGCAGCTTTGCGATGGGAATTGATCGCCGTGCGCAGGAAATTTGCCACGGTCACACCCGGAATTGCAATCGGATACTGGAAGGCAAGATACAACCCTAAATGAGAGCGTTCATCCGGCTCTAAATCCAGAACATTCTTACCTTTGAACATCGCTTCCCCGCCAGTAACATCATAATTGGGGTGTCCCATCAAGGCATAGGCCAGCGTGGATTTTCCGGTCCCATTGGGTCCCATGATGGCATGGATCTCACCTTTGCGGATGGTCAGATCAACACCCTTGAGAATTTCATTATCTTCTACATTGACACGCAAATTTTTAATAACAAGCTCTGACATTGAGAAAACTCCTATGAAATGTGGGTTCAACAGAGTAAAACCCACAGCAAATTCAATTTTCGAACGGGCGGAATTATAGCACGCTCGCGCAATTAGGTCAATATTTATTATAAATTTCATAGAAATATTGACAACTAATATCGCGGATGGTATACTCTTCCTCAGAATTCGGATGATTCTTATCAAGGTTTAGCATGTCAAATACGCGTGAAAAAGTACTAAAAACTCTGCTCACACGCCAGCGCTGTACGATCAATGACCTCGCTGAAGCGGTGGGTATCAACCCAATTTCTGTGCGACACCATGTCAACAAGCTAGAGGCCGCGGGTTTAGTGAGTTCAGATGAAGAAAAACACGGCGTTGGAAGACCGCGCCTGGTGTATTTCTTGACAGATAAAGGGATGGAACAATTCCCTAGTCGCTATTTGAAATTGACTGTCCGATTGCTAAAACAGCTCAAAGAAACTTTGCCTGAACCTTTGGTTGGTGAACTCTTTACCCAAATGGCCGACGATTTGGCTGCAGATTACGCCTCGGATTTGGAATTGGATGATCTCCCTATTGAGGAAAGACTTAATATCGTTCAGGATTTACTCGGCACAGAAGGATTCACCATGGAGTGGGAACACAAAGACGATGGTTACCACATCCGAGAAGTGAACTGCCCTTACTATCATGTGGGCCAATCCCACCCCGAGGTTTGTGCCGTTGATGAAACATTGATCTCAAATATGTTATCCGTCCCCATAGAGAAAGTTAAATGTATTCTGGATGGGGATTCACTATGCACTTATATTGTGCCTGAATCAGAAAAAACAGAAGAAAAAATATGAGCTCTGTACGCCCCCGCCCCACCTGGCAAATTGAAGCCAGTCACCCAGATATGGTCAAACCTGTCGACGAAGCCCTACGCCAGGTCATGGACCCTGAAATCGGCTTGAACGTAATGGAACTTGGCCTGATGCGCGATGTCAGCATCGATGATGAGGAAGAGAGTGCGCATGTGGTCATGATCATGACCACGCCATTCTGCCCCTATGCCCCTGCACTACTCGAGAGCGCCCGGTCGAAAGTCGAAGGCGCAACTGAAAAACCCACGACTATTGAAATGGGTATGGAGTATTGGGATCCTAGCTATATGGAAGAAGGTGTTGGCGCAGACTGGGGAATGTTCTAATTCACACTACAAATTGCTAAGAATTTGAAGAACTGGGAAGTTCATACTCCCAGTTCTTTTTATTTAACTCATGTTACAAAATAGTGGACTCTTGGAGAGTTCAAACCTACCCTCACCCTCCGCCCTCTCCCAAGGGGAGAGGGGAGTTTGTTCCTTCTCCCTTTTTGGAGAAGGTTAGGATGAGGGAGAACGGCAGCTTGCTTTGTTTTACTGCCTAACGTGAGTAATTTAACCTAACTCATGTTAAGCACACGTAGCTAGGTTACGCTGGAAATTAGGGGCTTCACTCCAGCTCCCTATTTCCAGTGAGATTCTCTTTAGGTAAGGCTGGTTAATTGCATCTCCGCTCAGGATGTTGCTCCGTTTGGTGACAACTTGAGTTGATTTAATCGTACTTCACAAAAAATTGGCTTTGTGCTAATATTGCGCAGCTTTCCGCTCCTAGCGCATTCGCGGCGTTGGGGGCAATCCCGTGGAAAGGAGGTAAATATGCGCGAATACGAACTAGTCTTCATCATCCATCCAGATTTGGACGAAACAGCAACTAACGATGCTCTCGAAAAAATCAAAGGCTGGATCACAGAAGCAGGGGGGTCGGTAGACAAGGTTGACCCTTGGGGAAAACGCAAACTGGCTTATCCCATTCGAAAACAGAATAATGGTCAGTATTTTCTGTTAAATATCAGCGTCGCCCCAGACTTTGTCACCGAAATGGAGCGCAATTTGCGGTTCTTGGAACCTGTGATGCGTTTCTTGATAACATCAATTGAAGAGTAACCACAGGAGGCTGACATGAGCCGAGGCTTAAACAAAGTTACGATCATCGGTCACCTAGGACGAGACCCAGAGATGCGTTACACCCCCTCAGGCCGTCCCGTGACCACCTTCAGTGTTGCCACCAATCGCAGTTGGACCACATCAGATGGTGAACGAAAAACCGATACCGAATGGTTCAACGTAGTTGCCTGGAATAAACTGGCTGAAATTTGTAATCAATACCTAGTCAAGGGTCAGCAAGTTTATATCGAGGGACGTTTGCAATCCCGCCGCTGGGAAGACTCCAACGGCACCAAACATACATCGGTTGAGATTGTGGCCAATGAAATGATCATGCTTGGCGATCGCCGACCAGGTGAAGACATTTCCGACGACGAACCTGTTGAGGACGAATTTCCATTCTGATCTCGGTTAGCTCAGCACCAACAAGTGAATCCCCGCTTCAAATCGGGGTATATTCAGCAAGCAATTTCGTGGCTGAATGAAAGAAAATAGGAGTACGTATCATGGCTGAATTTAAAAGACGGCGACGACAGCAACGTTATTTCCGCCCCAGAAGCTGCCGCTTCTGCGGAGACCCAAAACTGGTCATTGACTATAAGGGCACTGACCTGCTGCGTCAATTTGTCCACGAAGATGGAAAAATCCGTCCTCGCCGACAAACTGGCAACTGTGCAAAGCATCAGCGGAAAATCACCAACGCTATCAAGAGAGCCCGTCATATTGCATTACTGCCTTTCGTAGGCGAAGTTCTGCGATAACCACATTGACCCATAACAGGGGCATAGGGCTTCTTTCTCTATGCCCCGCTTTGTTATAGAAACAGAGCGAGAACATGGCAAAACAAAAACGTAGAATCATCTTTACAACCCGAAAACAATTAGCGCGTCTAGAACGAGAAAACCTGCAAAAAAACATTATCACAATCAGTGCAATCGTCATCGCACTTGTTGTGGTTGGGATCACAGCTTTTGGTTTGATCAAAGAAGGACTCATCGATCCCCAACAACCGGTTGTCACGGTTGATGAAAAAGAAGTTTCTCTTCGTGAGTTCCAAACCTGGGCACGCTTCAAGCGCTTCCAATTAGTGAACCAGTACGCCAATTACTTCAGCTTCATGCAAAGTTTTGGCGACGAAAGCAGCCGTTCACTAATCGAAAACAACCTGCGTCAGATTCAATTTCAGTTGGAACCTTTCTTCTTGGGTGCAACTGTGATGGACGAGATCATCGCCGATGTACTCATCAGGCGAGAGGCTGAAAATCGCGGCATCTCGGTTTCTGATGCCGAAGTTGATAAATATCTGGCAGAAAACTTCTTCTTACATTTTCCTGAGGGAACACCTACACCGATCCCAACGCAGGAACCGATCCCAACATCGACTCTGACAACATTGCAGTTGACGTTAGTTCCCCAAGAACCTACCGAAGAAGCTGCTCCTGCTGAAGAAGATGCGGCTGTCTCCGATGAACCTGAAGCTGAAGAAACCACTGAGGAAGAAACAGCTGCAGAACCAGAACCGACTGTGGCACTTCCCACCCCAACTGTGCTCAGCGACGAAGAGTATCAGACGCAGTTGGTCGATTATCTCAGTTATATCAATTCTTTTGCGGATGTTACTGAAGAAGAATTACACTGGATGATCCAAGCCGATCTCTATCAGGAAAAGCTGATGGATGCCTTAGCTGATGAAATCGAAACCGAGGAAGATCAGGTCTGGGCACGGCATATTCTTGTTGCGACAGAAGAAGAAACTGCTCAAATCTATGAACGGCTGGAAGCAGGCGAATTATTCGCCGATCTGGCTGTGGAGATTTCTACAGATCAGGGCAGCGGAGCCCTGGGTGGCGACCTGGGTTGGTTTGGTGAAGGTCAGATGGTGGAACAATTTGAAACTGCTGCCTTTGATCTTGAGATCGGCGAGATCAGCGAACCTGTAGAATCTAACTTTGGATGGCACGTCATCCAGGTTTTGGGCCGCGAAGTTCGGCACATCTCAAATGATCGTATCGAGCAAATTCGTCAGCAAATATTCCAGGAATGGGTAACTACCGAACGCGAAAGTGCTGATATTGTCATCGCCGACAATTGGGCCGAAGACGTTCCCGATACCCCAACAATACCACCACATTTGCTTTTACCTAACGAATAACCTTTTTAATTCTCATCCTCCCTTCCCCATTTCTGTGGAACTGGGGAGGGGGGATTTTTTCGCAAAAATAGGGTTCCAGCAGCGCAAAACACTGCTGGAACCCTATTTTTGCAATTAACAGCGAGAGAGTGGTTTCCTTGCACTCACTCGTACTCCCGGCTTGTTTTGCACGCCTATGGCGAGGAGTGCCGGGAGTAATATTCAACAAAAATC
>CAYQQX010000076.1:0-20484 GCA_964419495.1 uncultured Anaerolineales bacterium | reverse complement strand
CTATTGCCCTTCCAGCGATTTCAACGGGGATATTTGGTTTCCCCAAGGATCGTGCAGCGAATATTATTTTCAGGGCCATCGAAAAATATTTTGCTGATCAGGATTCAACCCTTAGCCAGGTCAGTTTAGTTCTTTTTGATCAGCCAACCGTCGAAGCTTTTCTTGCAGTTTGGGATGATTGGACTGTTGAGTGAACCATGTTGACTTCTATCAGCAACCCCAAAGTCAAACATATCAAAGCTTTGCAGGCTCGCTCTCGTAACCGGCGCGAAACCAAGGCTTTCGTTGTCGAAGGTGTTCGGTTGGTGGAAGAGGCATTGAACGCAGACTGGGAAGCGCAGTTAATTTTCTACACTGAGGATCTTTCTCAACGGGGCATGGAAATTGTTGATGCCTATCGACAGAGAGATGCTGAAGTTAAATTGGTCAGCACCGAGGTAATGCGTACAGTCAGCGACACTCAAACCCCCCAGGGGATTTTGGCGACGCTGCCCATGGATCAGGTTCAGCCTCCTACAGAATTAAATTTTGTGTTGGTTCTTGATAATGTGCGTGATCCTGGAAATATGGGTACGCTTCTTCGTACAGCTATGGCAGCCAAAGCGGATACCGTATTGCTGCCACCCGGCAATGCCGACCCTTTTGCTCCGAAAGTATTACGGGCGGGAATGGGCGCGCATTTTGCTTTGTCTATTCAAACCGGAACCTGGGAGGCGGTCCGAGAAATAGTCAAGCCGTTCCAAGTTTTTCTTTCCGATGCTGCTGGGATGCATATATACTCTCAAACTGATTTGACTGGCCCAATAGCATTGATCATTGGTGGTGAGGCTGATGGCGCAGGCCCCGAGGCGCGCAGCTTAGCCGATCATACGCTCAGCATCCCTATGCCCGGTGGCATCGAGTCGCTGAATGCATCGGCTGCGGGTGCGATCCTGATGTTCGAAATTGTCAGGCAAAGACAAGCAGCAGCGGACAGTGAACAGTAAGCAGCAGACAGAATAAGAAGTAACTCAAGTTGCCACCAAAAGATGCAACATCTGAGTGGACACTGAGCAGAATCCTGAGCCTGTCGAAGTAGCAGTCGAAGGAAAATTGAATTTGTTAGCAACTTAGGTAAGTAGAAAACTAAATCTCGATTCTCCAATATCCAAACCTATGAACCTTCCACTCGATACCATCCTGCCTGGCAACTGCATCGAAATTCTCAATGATATGCCAAAGAAATCAGTTGATTTAATCTTTGCCGATCCCCCATACAATTTGCAGCTTTCAGGGGATTTGTGGCGTCCCAATATGACTCGCGTTGATGCTGTCTCTGACCAGTGGGACCAGTTCGATGGCTTTCCAGCATATGATGAGTTCACGCGCGCCTGGCTGTATGCCTGTCGTCGGGTACTCAAAGATGATGGCACGCTGTGGGTGATTGGTTCCTATCACAATATTTATCGTGTGGGGACGATAATACAAGATTTAGGTTTTTGGATTCTCAACGATATCATCTGGGTCAAGACCAACCCCATGCCTAATTTCCGCGGGGTACGCTTCACCAACGCCCACGAATCGCTGATTTGGGTCAGCAAACAAGAGGGGGCAAAGTATTGCTTCAACTATCACGCCATGAAGCGTTTCAACGACGATAAACAAATGCGCAGTGACTGGGTATTACCAATCTGTTCTGGAACAGAGCGCATTCGGGTTGAAGGTGAAAAAGCCCATTCCACGCAAAAACCTGAAGCTTTGCTCTATCGAGTAATTTTGGCGGCCAGTGACCCGGGAGATGTGGTACTGGATCCTTTCTTTGGAACGGGCACAACGGGCGCAGTAGCAAAGAAGCTTCACCGCCATTGGATCGGGATCGAGCGCGAGCAAAAATATATCGACGTGGCTCAACAAAGGATCAATGCCATCACGCCGGAAATGTTCCATGATGATATTTTCGATGTTAGCGATCGTAAACGTCGCGCCCCTCGTGTGCCTTTTGTGCATCTGTTAGAGCGAGGCCTATTAACGCCCGGCCAGACACTCTATTTCCGAAAGAACCCGGCGATTTCCGCACAAATCAAACCTGATGGTCATCTTCGTTACGAAGTTTTTGAAGGCTCTATTCACCAAACGGGCAAGTTCTTAATGGGCGGCAGCCCCTGCAACGGATGGGAGCATTGGTATTTCGAAGACGAAGATGGTCAGATGCAGCCGATTGACAAATTACGGCAAATCGTACGCCAAGAGAATGGTGAACAGTAAGCTAAACCAATGACCAGTATCCAATAATCGGAAATTAGCACTACCCACAATCCACCACCCACTTACCACTATACAATGAAAATTCGCTCTATAACTTATTTTTGCGATCCCCAATGGCCTTTGGATGATGTTGTTCTTCAGCAAGCAGGGGAATTTATTACAGAATCCCGCTCAGCCTATGAATCCGCTGGGTATGAAGTGCAAACCGTCCGTTTGGCGACAAAGCCTTTTCCGAATCTGATATCACAAGGGATAGCAAATTTCTCTTCTGAAGTTGTCGAATTCGCGCAACAAATAGAGAAATCTGCTTCATCCTTGGGGTTTGACTATGTTGCCATCGGTCCTGCTTTACCCGAATTTCCCGAAAGCTATGCGCTCATTCCAGAAATCTTAGCTGCTACAGAGATTGTTTTTGCTTCGGGGGTGATGAGCACTTCCGCAGCAGGCATTTCATTGCCTGCAGTGCGTGCTTGTGCGGATATTATCCATCAGCTTGGCCCAGCTGATACTAAAGGGTTTGCCAATCTCTACTTTGCAGCCCTAGCCCATGTGGAGGCTGGTGCTCCATTTTTCCCTGCAGCCTATCATGATGGGGGCGTGCCATCCTTTGCCATCGCGACAGAGGCGGCGGATTTGGCTGTCCAAGCATTTAGTAAAGCGAAAAATTTGAAAGATGCTCGCGAACGTCTGACCGAGGCAATTGAAACGCACGCGCAGAAACTAACCTTTGTGGCTGCCGATTTGATGAGACGCCATCGTGCCCATGGCCCCGCGCCCGTTTTTGGTGGGATAGACTTCTCGCTGGCGCCCTTCCCTGAAGAGTCATTATCCCTCGGAACTGCGTTTGAACGTTTAGGTGTGCCTGCGGTTGGGATGCATGGCTCTTTGGCCGCCGCTGCCTTGATCACCGAAACTATTGACAAAGCCGATTTTCCGCATGTTGGCTTCAGCGGATTGATGCTGCCCGTATTAGAGGATGCCACCCTGGCCGCCCGCGCTGAGCAAGGAAGCTTAACCGTCAAGGATATGTTGCTCTATTCGGCGGTCTGCGGTACTGGGTTGGACACGATTCCCCTTCCTGGAGATACTACTCCTGAACAGATCAGCGCCATTTTGCTTGATCTGGCTGCCATGGCCCAACGCCTGGACAAACCCCTGACAGCCCGATTGATGCCCATTCCTGGAAAGAAAGCCGGTGATCCCACGGATTTCGATTTCGCCTTCTTTGCCAACAGCCGCGTCATGGCATTGGATGCTGAGCCCTTGGGCGGGGTGTTTGCAGGGGATGAAACAATTCAAATAACAAAGCGATAGACCTTGCGAGTATAAAGCTTCCTGAGCGGAGCGTAACGCAGTGGAGCGAAGTCGAAGGACGTTTCTGCTCCTCCACTCAGAGCTTCCCGGGAGAATTTAATTAGACTGAAAGGACTTCAGTGAAATTATTTTTTTAGTGTCGCCAGCGGTGCTCCAGTCGTAGATCCGCCAGCCCGAAGGGCCGCATAGCGAGGCGTAGCACCTGCGATCCAAACGGTGTCTGATACAATAATTTCTGTCATTATTTTCGCCTAATATTCACCCTAAAAGGAGACCCCATGAAACGACTGCACTGGTACGATTACATCACCATCAACATCTACTGGCTGGGTTTGACCGCCGTCTCTCAGGCCAATGGCCTTATTCAACCCCTATTGGTTCAGCGCTACATTGGCCCCGATCAGCAAGGTTCATATTATGGCAATATGCGCCTGTATTCCCTGATGATCGCTTTGCTGGTGCAGGCACTGGCTGGAATGCTTTCAGATCGCAGTATGGCCAAATGGGGCAAACGTCGGCCTTATATCTTGATCGGATCGTTACTCAATGCCGCTGTATTGATTGCGATGGGTGCTTCTCCCACATACTGGATTCTCTTCACCACAGTGGTACTCTCACAGGTGGCCGCAAACCTGGCTCATGGCGCCCAGCAGGGCCTAATCCCCGATCTGGTTCCTGAAGACCGCCGCGGTCGTTTTTCTGGCATCAAAGCAGTCTTGGAGCTGCTCCCGGTGATCATTATCGCCTTAAGCATTGGCCCGATGATTGCTAAGGGCAATATGTGGGGCGGCATAATCGTTACAATCATCATTTTGCTGGTTACAGCCGCGATTACTATGTTCGTGCGTGAGCAGCCTCTGACGGAAAAACCTGATCCTCTGGATTGGAAACCCTTTGGACGACTGGTAGGGATGACCCTATTATTCATGGTGGTGATCTTGTTCTCAGGTCAAGTGGTGAAATTTATCGGCTCTTTCCTTGAAGACATCAGCGCACTTTCCACGCAGTTGATTGTGATGGGTCTGGTAGGATTAGCTGGGATGATGTTTGCCGTAATCCTGGGGGTATACGGCAGCGTACAGGTTAGCATTGGGCGTGATGTTGCCAGCAAAAATCCGGCCTTTACTTGGTGGGTGATCAACCGTTTGGCCTTCCTGGTGGGTGCAAATAACTTGTCGACTTTTGCGGTGTATTTCCTTCAAGGGCGTTTGGGCTATGTGGGAGATGCCGCGGCTGGTCCGGCATCCAGACTTAAGTTGGTGGTGGGAGTACTGGTTTTGTTGTTCGCGCTCCCCAGCGGATGGCTGGCCGATAAGATTGGTCGGAGAGTTCTGGTTGCGATTAGTGGGATCATGGCAACTGTTGGCACCGTAATTCTATTACTCTCGCCCACTATGACGGTGATCATGATCGGCGGCAGCATTGTTGGCGCTGGGATTGGTATGTTCTTTACCACGAACTGGGCTTTAGGGACGGATATTGTTCCCAAGAAGGATGCTGGTAAATTCTTGGGTATTTCTAACCTGGCTGGGGCAGGCGCTGGAGCAGTGGGAGCTTATATTGGCGGACCTATAGCGGATTTCTTTACCGCCAATTTCCCCACGATGCCTGGATTGGGGTATATGCTTATCTTTGGGATATACGCCGCCCTGTTCTTAGTTTCAGCCATTGTTCTCATCAAAGTGCCAGAACAAAGAGAGATTGCTTCCTAAATATTTATACTTATTGAGCCCGTCCTCGGGCGACTCGGAGACGGGTCATAGAGCGACAATAACATGTAAGAAAACCACACTCTCGCTGTTAATCGCAAAAATAGGGTTCCAGCAGCGTTTTGTGCTGCTGGAACCCTATTTTTGCGTAAATCCCCTTCATTCCTGCCCTCAGCAAATTGACTTTGACATCCTGGTAGCACTCTTCAGCTTTTTGAATAAATTCGACCATCAACTTCCCAGTAGTATAGCCGCTGCGTGGGCATTTAGACGATGGTCAGGTGTCATCATGATTGGGAATTATCCTCGGTTCAAAACCTTTCCTTGACACTCTGTTATAACTAATATACAGTAATACGACCGATTATATCCAATATATTACGAAATAGGAGATTGACGATATGTAATCCACTCTGACCGAATCCATCTGGCATTTTTAGAGCATGGCAGGTTTAGCCGTGGTTATTGCGGCGATTGGGTATGTCATCTCTGAATTGGTATTGATCCGTCTGATCATAAGTTTGATGTCGCGATTCATTGAAAGCACCCTGGTGGATTCCCTGACTGGTGCTCCGATCCCTCGCATTACATTGTCAACTTACTCTGACGAAAAACTCGTATTGCAGCCTCCTTGGAATGAAACCTTCGCGGTTGGCAATCTGCCGCCAGGAGAATACAAAATCAGCGTTGTTAAACCTGGGGCTGGTTTTCAAAGCGAAATTATTGAGATCAAATCAGGTGAGGTAACAGAATGGGAATGGATTGGGGGAGAAGGAGAATAGCTGAGTGGGAGGCACCCCATTCATAAGGTGCATCCCACTTCGCTTTGAGTATCAGACACAATCTTGTTCGTGCGTGGATTGGACGTATTTCTGCAGAAACTGCCCGGTATATGAATTGGGGTTACCGCAGATATCCTCGGGTGTGCCTTCGGCGATGATTTCCCCACCCGCCTCGCCGCCTTCGGGACCCAGGTCGATAATATGGTCAGCGACCTTGATGATATCCAGGTTGTGCTCAATGATCAGGACAGTGTTGCCGCCATCGACCAGGCGATGTAACACTTCGATCAGCTTGTGCACATCCGCGGCATGTAAGCCCACGGATGGTTCATCTAAAACGTATAATGTGCTTCCCGTGGAGCGCTTGGAAAGCTCTCGCGCTAGCTTGACGCGCTGCGCTTCTCCACCTGAAAGAGTCGGTGCAGCTTGCCCCACACGGATATACCCTAATCCCACATCATACAACGTTTGCAGGCGGTTGACCATTGGCGGGAAGGCTTCGAAGACTTCCAAAGCGCGTTCGATGGTCATATCCAGTACGTCTGCGATGTTATATTCTTTGAAACGTACCTGCAGGGTTTCCCGATTGAAACGCGTCCCTTTGCAAACTTCACAGGGCACATACACATCAGGCAGGAATTGCATCTCGATGCGCAATTGGCCTTGCCCCTGGCAGGCTTCACAACGCCCGCCGTGAACGTTGAAGGAGAAGCGGCCTGGTTTATAGCCGCGAATTTTGCTCTCGGGCAGCTCGGCGAAAAGCTTGCGGACGTGATCGAATAATTTTGTATAGGTCGCTGGATTTGAGCGCGGTGTACGTCCAATGGGAGATTGGTCGATGTTGATGACCTTGTCAATTTTTTCTAACCCCTCGATCTGATCATGATCCCCAGGGAAATTCTTAGCCCGGTGGAGTTCTTTTGCCAATGCCTGGTAAAGAACATCTACCATCAAGGTTGATTTGCCAGATCCCGATACACCGGTAATACAGATTAACCGGCCCAAGGGGATTTTGACGTCGATATTCTTCAGGTTATGTTGGCGGGCGCCGATGATGGTTATCGAATCACCATTGCCATTGCGGCGCCTGTCGGGGATGGGTACCTGCATTTTGCCAGAGAGATAGGCGCCAGTCAGCGACTTGGAATGTGCCAAAATATCATCCACGGTACCTTCGGCAACCACCTCCCCGCCGTGTTCTCCCGCGCCGGGCCCCAGGTCAACGACCCAATCTGCAGTTTCGATGGTCTCAGAGTCATGCTCAACCACCAGAACAGTGTTGCCCAGGTCGCGCAACCCTTCTAAGGTGCGCAGCAAGCGAGCGTTATCTCTGGGATGCAGACCAATCGAAGGTTCGTCGAGCACGTACAGGACGCCCATTAACCGGGATCCAATTTGAGTGGCAAGACGAATTCTTTGGGCCTCACCACCCGAGAGGGTGGCCGCGGAACGGTCCAAAGTCAGATAATCCAAACCAACCGATACCAAAAATCCCAATCGTTCTTCCAATTCTCGTATGATGCGCGAGGCAATGATTTGTTGGCGCTGTGTCAGTGGCGTATCATCGGTGGTCATTTTTCCAACCCACTCGAGCGTGGTGTGAACAGGCCAATCGGTGACTGTGATGATATTCGTGTCCATCAGTGTTACCGCCAGGGCTTCCTTGCGCAGGCGTTTTCCCTGGCAAGTGGGGCAAGTTTTCATAGTCATGATGCTGGCGATGCGCTCACGCTGATATTCTGAGTTCGTTTCGCTATAGCGTCGCTCCAGGTTGCCGATCACGCCCTCATATACGCGCTTGAATTTGTACTCATTGCCGCGCGCATTACGGTAGGTCATGGTGACTTCTTTGCCCCCAGAGCCGTAGAGCAGGATGTCGAGGTCTTTTTTCGGCAGGTCCTTGACCGGAGTATCTAAATTGATTTTGTAATGGCGAGCCGCACCTTCCAGACTCTGCCAATACCAGCCGCCTTCTTCTCGAGGACCGTCCCATGACGAAATTGCTATTGCACCGCCGTTGATGGATAGTTCCTTGTTGGGAATGACAATCTCTGGATCGATCTCTAATTTGCCGCCCAAACCCTGACATTTAGGACAGGCCCCATGTGGGGTGTTGAAAGAGAAGGTGCGCGGCTCGATTTCGGGCAGGCTGATGTGACACTCGGAACAAGCCAGATGTTCGGAGTAGTGGATGTCTTGCCCATCTCCTTCTTTTGCTTCGCTCCCCTTTTCTCCTTGGGGATTGAGAATGTGTACAATCAGATATCCCTCACCAAACTTGAGTGCTGTTTCGACCGAGTCTGTCAACCGTGTGCGAAAATTCTCTGCTTCTTCATGGTCATCATGTTTACGGATCACTAAACGGTCCACCACAGCTTCGATGAAGTGGATTTTGTAGCGGTCCATATCGATTTTATCTTCCAAGGCGTAGACAGTGCCATCAACACGGGCGCGCAGAAATCCAGATTTTTGGATTTCATCCAAAGTAGCCTGATAGGTACCTTTACGGCCGCGCACGACTGGAGCCAGGATTAATATGCGTGACCCCTCGGCGATTGATTCAACCGCCTCGACGATCTCCTGAGCTGATTGCTTGGCGACTTCCCGTCCGCATTCTGGACAGTGGGGGATACCTGCTCGGGCAAAAAGCAGACGGAGATAGTCATAGATCTCGGTTACTGTGCCCACCGTGGAGCGCGGGTTGCGTGATGTCGCCCGTTGATCAATGGAGACAGCTGGGGAGAGTCCCTCAATATAGTCGACATCGGGTTTGTCCATTTGCCCTAAGAATTGTCGGGCATACGATGAGAGCGATTCAACATAGCGGCGCTGACCTTCAGCGAAGATCGTGTCGAATGCCAACGAAGACTTGCCAGAACCTGATAATCCTGTGATAACAACGAATTTGTCGCGGGGGATTTCGACATTGATGTTCTTTAGATTATGAACTCGAGCGCCAACAACGCGTATGACTGGGGAGGAAGACATAGTGATTTATTTCTCGCCGGTTAGATTTTTAGTGGAATCAACTGGATTCTGTATTATAGCACACCTGTGCTAAGAATTAATTGGAAATTTGCTAAACTGCAATTATATCAGTCGAGATTGCTCCGATGATTAGAATCTTGCAGGCTCTTTGGGAATTACCGTGAGAAACCTCACATTTTGGGGTATGGGGTGTGCGCAGCACGCCTCATACCCCAAAATATGGCCTCTTTCCACGGCAATTCCTAGAGACCCATCTTGCAAGAATTTCAAATAATCATCGATCTCAGAAGGCCAATTTTCATTGAGATATTGCCATCTGAAAATTTTTGCGCTACACTCAAATCACAAGCATTCAGATTAGGTTTGGGGTTCTTATGGATTTCGAACATACTTCATTTTTAGGCATTGCTCCAACAGCCGGTAAACGCGATATTGTATACGCAGCAGTTGATCGCGAATTGAGTCTAATCAGTATTGATGTTGGTGACCTTGACGCTGTGATTGATTTTGCTTCTGGCCATGAGACTGCTATCGCTGCAATTTGTGGACCGAACCAGCCTAATCTGGGTTTGATGAAGCGAGATGATTACCGCACAAAGCTTGATCCTTTACCTCATAAGAATCGCTGGAGAGAATTTCGGGTTGCTGATTATCTGCTCCAAACCCACAAAATTAACACGCCCCGTACGCCTTCGAAAGTTGAAGATTGCTCCAGCGCCATGCAGAACAGCTTTGCTCTCTTTCAGCGTTTAGGCGATATGAGTTATCAGTTATTCTCAAATACCCAAGCATCCCGGCAAATATTAGAAGTCAACTCTTATGCTGCTTATACCGTTTTGCTCGAATGTCTGCCATTTCCTAAGACAAGCCTGGAAGGTCGTTTACAGCGCCAGTTGAAATTGTATGATTTGGGCCTGGAAATTCTCGACCCCATGCGGGTTTTCGAAGAAATTACCAGATACAAGATCATGCAGGGAGTCCTTCCACTGGACGGTCTATATACGCCATATGAACTGGATGCCCTTGTAGCTGCATACACAGCCTGGACTGCAATTGAGCACCCCGAGAGAATTTCAATGATAGGAGATCCACAGGAAGGACAAATCGTTCTGCCAGTAAAGGTGTTAGAACCTACGTATAAATAACCATCTACAAATTTAACCCTGGAGAAGAATATGCCCCCCTATAAGACGAAATTGATCCTCAATCCCAACGCCGACATGGGTAACGCCTGGCGCCTGGCAGCAGATTTACGCCCCGTTGTCGATGAGTACGGCGGCGCTGATTGGTCTGGGACCGTTTACCCGACTCATGCCATTGAGTTAGCCCGTCAGGCTGCCTTAGATGGCTATGAACTGGTGGTAGCTGTTGGTGGAGATGGCACTATTCATGAAGTGATTAATGGCGTTATGCAAGTGCCAGTTGAGCAGCGGCCCAAAGTTGGTATTGTTCCTATGGGCTCAGGCAATGATTTCGCACATGGTGTGGGGATGAAGGAAAATCATGTCGATGCACTCAGGCAAATCTTCTCAGGGACACCCAAAGTGATCGACCTGGCCGTTGTTGAGGACAACTTAGGCCGTCGAGAGTATGTTGACAACACTATTGGGATTGGGTTTGACGCCACCGTTACCATCCGTTCTCATTCTCTGCCGGTGCTGCGCGGATTCTTGATGTATTTGGTGGCTGTGTTGCAGACAATCATTTTGAATCATGACGCCGCCCACATGGAAATTGAAACCGACAATGAAAGTTGGGTAGAAGATGTCTTGATGTTTGTGATTTGCAATGGACCGCGCGAGGGTGGGGGATTCATGGTCGCACCGGATGCGGTCAACACCGATGGAATCTTCCATTACGCCGCCATCAACAATGTATCTCGTGCGATGATGTTCCGCCTGGTGCCCGAAGTGATGAATGGCACACATGGGCGATTTGATCAGGTGCGCATGGGACATCTTACAAAAATGACTCTCAAATCAGATCGACCGTTATTCATCCATATTGATGGTGAAGTTTTTGCCGATTTCGGCTCTGATGTAAAAGAACTTACCCTAGAAGTATTGCCTGACGCGATTGAGGTTGTTTCCTAGAATTGCCTGATCTAGAACACAGTCTTCACGGTCATGATTTAGGCCATTTGCGCATTATCGCGGACGGTTGGGGTTTGGATTTAACCGCCCCGGATGTCAAATCTGCGTTGCCAGAGTTGGTGGAGTTGTTGCTGAATGAAACCCTGGTGGAGGAGATTCTAGAGATCCTGAACCTAGACACACTGCTTGCAATCAGCACAATTCTCGAAAAAAATGGTCGTCTCCCCTGGGTGCAGTTCACCCGTCAATTTGGCGAAGTACGTGAAATTGGCCCCGGCCGCCGCGACCGTCAGCGGCCCGATAAAAATCCTACCTCTATTGCTGAGGTGCTTTGGTATCGTGCCATCGTTGCCCGGGCATTTTTCGATACCTCGCGCGGCAGTGAAGAGTTCGCCTATATCCCCGATGATTTGTTGCTCCTGATAGCTAAGAAAGCATCAAGTCAAGAATCAGATCCTCTGGGTCGAGCAGCCACTACCGCAGAACGGGCACACGCCATCCCCACAAATGATGGCGTTCTTGATCAAATTTGCACACTGTTGGCGGCGCTGCGTATTGATCAAAACCAAGCTTCCCTTCCAGATCATCTCGAGCCTTTTTTGCTTTCTCTGCTCTCCGTTTCGGGGATTCTTAGTTCCCAGGGTCAACCCAATCTCGATGCTGCTCGTGCCCATCTTGAAGCCCCGCGGGGAGAAGCATTGCTCCAACTGGCGCAAGCCTGGTTGAACAGCGCCGCACATAATGACTTGCATCTTGTGCCGGGATTGCAGGCAGAAGGTGAATGGGAGAATGAGCCGCTTTCCACGCGCCGTATTATCATCCGTTTGCTGGATGCTCTACCGACCGGCACTTGGTGGAATCTTTCCGCGTTTATTGCCGACGTTCGTCGAGCGCATCCAGACTTCCAGCGTCCAGCGGGTGATTATGATTCCTGGTACATCAAAAATATTGAAACTGACAATTTCTTGCGCGGCTTTGAACATTGGGATGATGTCGATGGGGCTTTGATTCGTTATATCATTACTGGCCCATTGCATTGGTTAGGGTTTGTGGATTTAGCAGCCCCGGAAGAGGATTCCACCCCCTCACTAGGAGCTGCGTTTCGTTATTCGGGGTGGGCGTCTGCTCTTTTTGCAGATACCGCTCCCGATGGTATCCCCGATGAATCTGCTCCCGTGCATGTCCGCTCCGATGGACGTGTAGGCGTGCCCCTTGGCGCTCCGCGTTCAGTGCGTTACCAAATTGCCCGTTTTTGCCGTTGGGAGCAGGACACCCCTCACGAATACCGGTATCTCCTTACACCCTCATCCCTTGAACGCGCCCGCAATCAGGGATTGGAGATTAGCCATCTGTTATCGATCTTGAAAAAGCATGCTGATTCAGCCCCCCCAAATATCATCAAGGCCCTCAAGCAATGGGAGATGCGCGGAACGGAGATCCATGTTGAGCAGCATGTGATCTTGCGGGTTGGATCCCCCAAGATTTTGCAGAGTTTGCAAAAGACACGCGCGGCGCGCTTTCTTGGTGATCCCCTCGGACCTACATCGATAATCGTCAAGACAGGAGCTGAAGAAAAAGTACTGGCCGCGCTATTAGAAATGGGTTTCATGGGGGAAATAACGCAGCATACTGAGGACAAAACTATCTAATTTGCAAGGTCTTCTGAAAGGTAAGAGCTCAAGAGGGAATCGCTTCAAAATAAATGAAGCAACTTTTCAGATTTGCTTGTTGAGTGTGTTTATATTTTGTCTAAAGTGAAAGTCTTATCTATGAGCGAAAAAGATTCCGCAATCATGCTTTCAAATTCAGGAAAATGGTCGCTGACCATGCGAACAAAACTAATCACTTCGTTTGTGTTAGTTGCCTTGGTTCCTTTGGCCATTCTGGCAATACTAAATGGGCGCAACGCTCAAATCGCGCTCATCGAGGATGCCAATCAAGCCCTTTTTGCCGTTGCATCCCAGACTGCGGCCAGCATGGATACCTTCATTGAGTCCAACTTGAACGCTATAGTTACTGAAGCTCAACTACCCGTTTTGGTGGATTATTTAGCTCTCCATCATGATGATCGGGAAGGTAGTGAAGCGGAAGAAGGGGTATTGGCTTTATTAAGGGCGATTAGCAATAAAGATCCTTTTATCTCCTCATATGCCGTATTGAATGCCGATGGGAAAGTTGTTATCGATACGCTCATGGCAGATATGGGGATGGATAAATCTGAACGGGAATATTTCCAGTTCTTCAAGGATGGTAGTTTAGCCAGCAAGGCTTATGTTTCACCTGTTCTCTTTCACCCCGATACTGGAGAAGCCTATTTGTATTTCAGCAGCCCGGTCATAAATGAATTTCAGGAATTTTTGGGCGTTCTGCGCGTGCGCTACAATACCAGCGTCCTTCAGAATCTCCTTGAAGATAAAAATGATCTGGCGGGATCAGGCTCCTTTGGCGTACTTTTCGATGAAAACCATCTCCACCTTGCACATGGTACTGCCCCCGAGGTAAATTTTATCCCGATCATTGAATTGTCAGCGGAAAGAATAGGACAACTTCGCGCCGCCAATCGACTGCCACACTTATCCAACGAAGAGCTGTTCATTATGCAATTGGACGATCTCGAAGAGCATCTATCAAATCCTGAAACACAAAGATTTTTCGAAGCTGAAGATATTGCCACTGGGGAGCTGATTAATCAGGTTGCCATTGCCCAACTTGAATCCCAACCCTGGTTAATGACATTTTTCCAGCCGCAAGAAATCTTCCTGGCTCCGGTTGAAGCCCAAACGCGTACGACATTGCTTGTTGCTGTCTTCATTGCCATTGGAGCCATATTGTCAGCTTTTATCGTTGGGCAGGCTTTAGGCCGCCCCATTTTACGGTTGACAAATACAGTTTCAAACTTTGCAGATGGCAATCTGGAAGCGCGCACATCGATTGATTCCAATGATGAAATTGGAATCCTGGCATCGAGTTTCAATAAACTAGCAGCACAAGTTGGGAATTTGCTGCGAGGCCTGGAAGAGCGCACTGCTGAGTTGGAAGTTGAGGTTGTCGAACGTAAGCGGGCCGAAGATGCGGCCAAAGCTAGCGAAGAACAATTTCGCGGGGTGTTGGCAACTGCTCCCAATGCAATTGTGATATCGGATCATGATGGACGTATCTTGCTGGTCAATGAGCAAGTTGAAAAGGTTTTTGGATATACCCGAGAAGAGTTGATCGGCCAACCCGTTGAAATCCTACTCCCTGAGAATTTAGAGGCGTTGCATATCAAGCATCGAGATCAGTATATGTCAGATCCGTATACTCGGGCCATGGGATATGGCTTGGATCTCAGGGGGCGCAGGAGAGATGGAAGCTCATTCCCCGTCGATATCAGCCTCAGTCCTTTAGAAACCAGTGATGGCACGCTGGTTACTAGCATCATTCGTGATATTACCGAACGAAAAGAGTTCGAAGAGGCTTTGCGTGAGAGTGAAGAACGCTACCGCTCCACCTCAGAGCTGACATCAGATTATATTTACAGTGTGAAATTTAGTGACGATGGTTCTAACAATCTGGATTGGGCCACTGAAGCCTTTACCCCTTTGACAGGATATTCTCCGGAAGAATTGACCCAACGTGGAGGTTGGCCGAGCATCGTTCATCCCGATGATATTTCCAGGTACCACCGACAGCGAGATAAATTAATCAATAAGGGGGGATCTGACGTCTCAATTTACCGGATTATCACAAAGGACGGGGATACTCGGTGGCTGGAAGATCACCGCAGTGCAACCAGTGATGATCAGACAGGACGAGTTTATCGCATGTTGGGTGCAGCCAGAGATATTACTGAGAGTGTGACATCTGAGCAAGCCTTGCAGCAGGCTAAAGAAGCTGCTGAAGCGGCCAATCGAGCAAAAAAGCGCTTTCTTAGCCAATATGAGCCATGAATTGCGCACCCCGCTTAATGCCATTCTTGGCTTTACCCAGCTTATGAACCGGGACCAATCTCTCAATACCAGACAACGTGACCAAATTGATATCATTAGCCGCAGTGGGGAGCACCTGTTGGCATTGATCAATGATGTACTTGAAATGTCGAAGATCGAAGCTGGACGTATGGTATTAGATGAATCCAGTTTCGATTTGCACACCCTTGTGGATGATCTGACTGATATGCTGGCGTTGAGAGCAACCAACAAGGGTATTGATATTCGCGTGGAAATGGCTCCGGATGTACCTAGGTACGTGCGTGCCGATGAAGGCAAATTGCGACAGGTGTTAATCAACCTGTTAAGCAATGCGGTCAAATTTACAGATCAGGGTGAGGTAGTGCTGCGGGTGAACAGCCCAATTGAAGGCTCAGGTGATCAGCTGGGTTTCGAGGTGCAGGATTCGGGTATGGGAATCCCACAAGAAAAACTAGATTCGATCTTTGATGCCTTCGTTCAGACAGTTTCAGGTCAACAAGCTATTGAAGGTACAGGTTTAGGTCTGTCGATCAGCCAGCAATTTGTGCGCTTGATGGGGGGTGAAATTACCGCATCGAGCGATCTAAACATTGGATCAATTTTCAAATTCGAAATTCCCATAACAATTTCTTCTGCGATAGAGACGGTTGTTGATAAACCAGTCCGCCGGGTCGTAGGCATGAAGACTGACCATTCGGGTTACCGAATATTAATTGCAGAAGATCATGATGCCAGCCGCCAATTACTGGTTGAATTGCTGGATCCATTTGGCTTTGAAATCCGTGAGGTACAAAATGGGCTAGAAGCCATCGAACATTGGAAATCCTGGCGCCCACATCTGATATTGATGGATATGCAAATGCCGGTGATGGATGGATACGACGCCCTTCGCCACATAAAAGCCGCTCAAGAAAGTGCGGATACTGTGATCATAGCCATCACTGCCAGCGCCTTCGAGGAAGATCGTGAAAATGTCTTCACAGAGGGTGCAGACGATTTTGTGCGCAAACCATTTAAGGCTGAACAGATTTTTACAAAATTGGCAAAGCACCTGGATGTGGAGTTTGTTTACGAGGAAATTGAGGCTGACTCTGTTTTTGAACATTCCGTCAATTTGGTTGATTTACTGACCCCATCCAACTTAGCAGAAATTCCGGAAAACTTACTGTTGGATCTAAACCAGGCAGCAGTTCAAGCGGATATGATCAAGGTCGAAGCGCTGATCGATGAAATCCGTTTGCATAATTCTGATGTGGCTACTGTATTCGACGAGTTTGCCACGAATTTTCAATATAATAAGATTACTCAAATACTCCAAACTATAGGAGATGAGCAATGAGCGATGACACCATAAAAGGGGATATCCTGATTGTTGATGATACTCCCGCTAATCTGCGTTTGCTGGCCGGTATGCTGTCCGAGCAAGATTATCGGGTGCGCCCGGTCTCAGATGGAGAATCTGCTCTAAAGGCGGTGCAAGCCTCGGCGCCGGATTTGATCTTGCTTGATATCAATATGCCGGGAATGAATGGCTATGAAGTTGCCCAAAAGCTTAAGCATGTTAAGGCAACTAGCGATATTCCAATTATTTTCATCAGCGCCTTGAACGAGGTATTGGATAAAGTCAAAGCATTCGATTCTGGTGGTGTTGATTACATTACTAAACCTTTCCAGTTCGAAGAAGTGCTGGCGCGTGTTGAAACGCATCTCACGCTGCGGCAATTACGACACCAGCTTCAACAAGCCAACCAGGTGTTGGAGGCGCGTGTTCAGGAAAGAACAGAGGAATTGGTTGAACTTAATCAATCTTTGGGCCGCTTTATTCCGCACGTTTTGTTAGATATTCTCAACAAAGATAGTATCGTCGATGTGGGTTTAGGCGATCATGTTCAGGGGGAGATGGCTGTGATGTTCTCCGATATTCGCGGCTTCACCGCACTCTCTGAGAGTTTAACCCCCGAGGAAAGTTTCCGTCTTTTGAACGATTACTTAGGGATCGTTGGTCCGGTCATCCGAGAGAATCATGGTTTTGTGGATAAATATCTTGGAGATGGCTTGATGGCCATATTCCCTGAAAATCCAGAGGATGCAGTCAGAGCGGCGATTGCTATGCAATCTGCCTTGAAGAATTTTAACCATAAATTGGGAGAACAAGGTTTAGTCCCTCTTCGGGTAGGGATTGGCATTAATACAGGTGATGTGACCCTGGGTATGCTGGGAGAAGAACAGCGCATTCAGGGCACCGCAATCTCGGATGTGGTCAACGTGGCCTCGCATTTGGAAGGATTGACCAAGCAATACGATATCAATATCGCCGTGTGCCAGGGAACTATGAAGTCTGTCCAAAAATCTGGGGAACATAATTTTCGCTTCATCGACCGGGTGCGCGCCAAGGGCCGTATGGGAACGATGAATGTTTTCGAGGTTTTCGATAGTGATGCCTCTGAGATGATAGAACATAAAAAACGCACCAAAACCGATTTTGAGCGCGGCCTGGAATACTATTATCAACGTCAATTTGCTGAAGCGGGGGTGGAATTCAATAAAGTGTTGAAACAAAATCCGCATGACAAAGTCGCCCAGACCCATATGAAGAGAGCTGGGCTTTATATGGCAGAGGGGGTACCCGAGGATTGGACGGGAGTTGAATCGCTACACGCGAAGTGAGCACTAATTTTCTAGAACCTCTCAAAATTGTCATCCTGAGCGTAGCGAAGGATCTAAGACATTGGGTTCAAGAGACTTTTCGGTCGCTTTGCTCTCTCAGAGTGACACATAAGCTGTTTTTGCGATGACTTCTAGACAGTTGTTTGGAATTCTTTGTTTTCTGTGTCCAAATTTGTTTATACCCGTTGCCAAACCTGGTACATCCCCAGGTTCCCCTCTTGTCCATCGGAATGGAATGCTTCTAGCACGCTGAAGCCAGATTCTTTTGCGAGACCTTCAAGTTCTTCTGCGCCAAAATGGTGTACATATCGCAAGCCGTGTCCGCCGCGGCGCCAATCGAGCAGGTAATCGCCAGGGTCTACTTGCCCAGGCTGTAATTCGATTGAGTCCCAGGGTTGAATGCGCGCTTTCAGGCGTGGACTGTTCAGAAACTGCCAGTTGGAGTGGATCAATCGGCCATCGGGGGCTAGTAAACTGTGTGCTTTCTTGAGTGTTTGCAAGTGGAGTTCCCGACCGGGAAGATGGTGAAACACCGCAAAAGCTACGATAATGTTGAATTGGGAATTGGAAATTGTGAATTGGGAATTCCAGTTAGGATCGGATAAATCTGCCTGGGAGAAGGCAATGTTAGGGAATTCCAGGCACCCTTCCCGAGCGATGTCCAGAAGCTCCACATTGAAGTCGAGACCAAGGTAGCGGCCCTGATGCCCGCGTAGGCCCAGCTCTCGGGCTAATTCGCCGTTGCCGCATCCCAAATCTAAGATATTGGCATCCAGGGGAATGGTATCCAAAATTCGGATTACGCCTGGCTGTAAACGCTCACGCGTTGCTGAGAATTGGGAGGCGAAGGTCTGGTAAAATTGCTTGTTGAGATTTATGAGTAAATTAGCCGTAGACGAGTCCATGCGGACATTATAGCAGTTAGGACCATGCTGAGCACACAAAAAGAACGCTGGTATCGATCAAAAGAACTGACCCCAGAAAAGCGGGTTTTGGCGCGTCGTGCTTTGGAAGATATCCGTGACGGCATGGAAGTTTTTGCCGCTCTGCGACGCAACCCTCTGCCCAATGGCGAGGGTTTTTTGAATAAATCGATGCTGGTGGCCGTATACCGTGATCTTGTCGATGCCGGGGAATGGGGTGCGGATACTGCTTTGATGGCCAAGATCCGCTTGAAACCCATGCGCACGCTTTCTGGTGTCACCACAGTGACCGTGCTGACCAAGCCCTATCCCTGCCCTGGGAAGTGCATTTTCTGCCCCACTGATGTGCGCATGCCCAAGAGCTACCTGCCCGATGAGCCAGGGGCGATGCGCGCTTTGCACCACGAATTTGACCCCTTCGAGCAGGTTGATGCCCGTATCCAGGCATTGTACGATGTAGGGCATCCAACCGATAAGATCGAATTGCTGGTTTTAGGGGGCACCTGGAGTTCTTACCGTAAAGATTATCAGGAATGGTTTCTAAAACGCTGCTTTGATGCAATGAACGGCATTGAATCAAAAAACTTGGCTGAGGCTCAAGGCTTTAATGAATCTACTGAGCATCGTAATGTGGGCTTGGTAGTCGAGACGCGGCCCGATCACGTGGATCAGAAAGAAATTGCCTGGCTGCGTTCTTTGGGGGTGACTAAAGTTCAGATTGGTGCCCAAAGTCTGGATGATGAGATTCTCGATCTAAACAAAC
This sequence comes from uncultured Anaerolineales bacterium, assembly GCA_964419495.1. Classification (GTDB taxonomy): domain Bacteria; phylum Chloroflexota; class Anaerolineae; order Anaerolineales; family UBA11858; genus NIOZ-UU35. The sequence goes on along the minus strand of CAYQQX010000076.1, from coordinate 1,051 downwards.
GCGGTCACACAGTGCAGGAATTACGCGCTGCAGTGGCTTTATTGAGGGCCGCGGGCTTCAAGGTCGTGCTGCACTGGATGCCTAACTTGTTAGGCGCGACAGTCGATTCTGATCGTGAAGATTTTGTGCGCTTATGGGATGGTTTAGCCCCTGATGAACTCAAGATCTATCCCACACAATTATTGGCCAATGCCGAGTTGTATGAGTATTGGCAGCGTGGGGAATACACCCCCTATGAAACCGATGAACTGATCGAGTTGATTGCCGATATCAAAACCAGCATCCCGCGCTACTGTCGGGTTAACCGGGTGATTCGCGATATCCCTTCGACCAATGTGGTCGAAGGCAACCGCCGCACCAGTCTGCGCCAGGATGTGCAACGGTTATTAGAAAGACGCGGGGAAAAGTGCCAGTGCGTGCGCTGCCGCGAGGTTCGCGGGCAGGCTATTGAGCCTGATGATCTGGTTTTGGATGACCTGATCTACCAAGCCGATTTTGCCGAGGAGCATTTTCTGTCTTTTGTGACCCCCGATGATAAACTGGCGGGCTTCGTGCGCTTGTCTTTGCCCAAACCTGAAGCCCCTGACACAGGGCTGGTTGATCTGGAGAACGCCGCCATCATCCGAGAAGTGCATGTTTATGGCCAGTCTTTACAGGTAGGGCAGGAGCGCCAGGGGGCCGCACAGCATATCGGCCTCGGCACCACCTTGATGAAACGCGCTGAAGAAATCGCCAAAGAGAAGGGCTTTCAATCTATGGCAGTCATCTCGGCCATTGGTACGCGGCGCTATTATCTTGAGCGCGGCTTCCAACGGGGGGGATTGTATTTAGTGAAGAGCCTTTAAAAATTTGCTGTTTTAGGCGCGGGGGGACTCGACCCCTATGCCTATTGGCATCACGGACATGTCCGTTAGTCGAGGGGAGATACGGTTTTCGCAATTTGTAGGAGGTAAAATCCAATCTGTTCCAATTCTGTGCAACTTTGTACAACAAGGAGATGGTTATCTCCATTTTGCCGCCCTGATATCATAATAAATTGGTATAAACCTAA
>CAYQQX010000075.1:0-20580 GCA_964419495.1 uncultured Anaerolineales bacterium | reverse complement strand
TAGGTTCTTATCCCCTGTTTTTATACCTATGCTTTTGCTAGTACTATTATTTTTCGAGAAAGGATTGCGTTATTTCCGCGCTTCATCCTCACCGTCAGGTGTGATTATATTATTCTGGATAAGTATTGGAGTAATGTTAATTTACCCTTTCCATTATACATTTTCAACCATTTATGAGCATCGAAGCAATGGCACCTTTTATACTAGTAAATCTTGGCAGCAAAGCGAGACAATCCAATTTCTCCTAAGCGACAGAGTTATCGATTCCGGATGCATTATCTATAGTAATGGGGTTGATGTTATTTATCTTTTAACGAATATGGATGTAAAACAAATACCTGCTTCGAGCAGAAGTGCTAAAGTGATAGCTGATTTATCATCCCTAGAAAATTCCTGGCCTCAGGAAGACAAAGCCTGTATAGTATGGTTTAACCAAATACCATGGAGAACATATCTGTATACGCCGGCTGAATTAACGTCAATTACGACCCTCGAAGATGTTATTCAACTTGATGATGGCGCAATTTACATTGTTTCAAAAAAATAGAATGATCTCTGTGATACTGCCTGTATATAATGGGAAAAAAACTATTCGCGAGACAGCGGAATCGGTTCTCGACCAGACTTTGGTGGATTTTGAGTTGATCGTTATCAACGATGGCTCAACAGATGCCACGCTTGAAATCCTTGCAGAAATCGAAGACCCACGATTGCAGGTTTATTCATATCCTAATGCTGGGCTAGCAACCAGCCGTAATCGAGGGTTATCGATTGCTATGGGCGAATATATCGCTTTTATTGATGCGGACGATATCTGGATGCCAGGAAAACTACTTGCACAACTCAGCTCGCTGCAGAAAAATCCTGAGGCTGCAGTAGCGTATTGTTGGGTGGATTATATCGATATGGGTGGGAAATTCATTTGTCCAGATGGCCGCATGAACATTGGTGGTGATGTCTACCAGAAAATCCTGGAGGAAAATTTCATTCACAGTGGATCAACGATCATGGTGCGTAAAGATGCCATTCAAGCCATTGGCGGATTTGACGAATCCTTGCCAGCAGTTGAAGATTGGGATTTGTATATCCGGTTAGCAGCTCTTTACCCTTTTGTGTGTGTGCAAGAGCCTTTGGTATTATACAGATTGACACATAATGCGCTGTCTACAAATGTTTTGCTTATGGAGAAGTCTTTTCAAAAGGTTTTAGACCGTGCCTTTGCCCAAGCACCCGCATCGCTGGCGAATTTAAAAAACACAAGTGTGGCAAATTTTTATGAATACTTGACAACCAAAGCTACACAGGGATTTCCAGACAAAAAAAACAGCCTCACAGCGCTGCGCTTTTTCCGATTGGCAGTAAAATATAATCCAAGCCTGCTTGGGCGGCTTTGGTATAGCCCTCGGCTCGTAAAAGCATTGATCAAAGCAACGATTGGTTTATTCTGGGGTGAGGTATAAAGTGCAATTTCTTGAGAAAATCAAAGGATCGAAGATCTTGTTGGTGAGCATGGTCTTGCTGCAAATATTTCGTGTTTCTATGAAGTGGCTGTTTCCGCCAACTCCACATTGGGGGGCGCTGCCAATCTTGTTGGTGCTCATAGTCGTTTTTGGTATGTTGATTTTCTATTCGCCGAATGCAACAAGGAAATTCATACAACTGTTCGAATCTTTTGAAAGTAATGAAAAAGCAAAACTAATTATACTTACTCTGGTTATTCTAATTATTGGCTTGTTATTTGCTATTAGTTTTGATAGGCACAATGATGAAATCGGCAACTTTGCAGCCTCAAGGTTGGTTGCTGAGTCAAACGCAGGTATGTTTTTTGATAATTATGCGGAGATGGCTTGGCTGGGTACCCAGCATCCGCCCTTAGCACCACTGGTATTTGGTTTAGCGATGCGGATATTCGGGGTAAATCTATTGGTTATGCGTTTTACAAACCTGTTGTTTTTCCTGGGAACCTTATTATTGGTGTACTCGATGTGTAGATTACTGAATGATGGAAGCCTAGCTGGATTATCCGTATTGTTATTATTGTCTTTCCCATTGTACTCATATTATAGTGTGATCGCTAATAATGATATGCTGGTGGTATTTTTCTTTACTTTGGCATTATTTTTGACAATACGCTTGATAAATTTTGCATCTTATCGTCTTTCAATATTTATTGGATTAGTAATCGGGGCTGGTTTACTTGCTAAGTACACCATGTTACTAGTTTTTCCAATCATCCTATTATGGATTGTGATGAGCAAAAAGACTAAGCAGCTTTTTTATCATATGGTTATTTTTATCTTTATATCTGTGGGGATATTTGGAGGATGGCTTGCGTTTGCAGATCATCTCTTAGTGAGCGAAACGCCGGGTGATGGTATTGGATCTGTTTTGGATTCTCAGGTTGAGAAAGTTTCATCCTATGCGGGCGTTGAATCCTCACAAACAGGTGAAATTAATGTAACATTTTTCAATCATTGGCGAAGAAAATTTATTTTTGAGAGTTTAATAATAGGATTTCCAACATCGCTTGGTTTGTATAACGTGCCAGCTGTATTACTTGGTTTTAAAAGTATGATCCAATCTCGGAATTCAATAGATAGATTATTTCTCGTCTGGATCATTATGGTCTTGGTGCCAGTATTTCTAACCCTACCTGTCTCTCGATACTTTTTCCCTGCTTATCCTGTAATAGCTGTTATGGTGGCAAGGGGATATAGAATGGTATCCACCACTACAACGAAATACGTATTGCTATCTCTGTTCTTTTGTTGTATGGATCTTTTTTTGATGTCGACGGCCGTGCGTAATACCCTATTCATTGGCTCCTAGGGATTTCTAGCGGTGCCCACCAGATATGTGGTCAAATTTGCCCAAAAATGCGATTTTGACTCCAAATATGGAAAGACCATATAGTTTCCAAGAGACCCCCTTAGGGGAGTGGCCAAGATCATGGTGTTGAGAAATCCATGAGAGGTGGGTTGTATTGGGATATTGACGCTTAAAGAGTTGATGCTGGTTGTAAGCGTAGACAATGAGCTTGACGGCATATTGCAAAGCCTCTTTCTTGAGTGAAAAGCAGCGAGAACACCGCCGCAAACGGGCAAGATAATGGCGGAAATCAGCATCGGTTCCTTCAACAGAATAGGTTTCGCACTTGTCTTTTGACCTACCCCCAGTAATTGATCCAGTCTCTTCCACGATTGTTGAGAGAATAGACTCGATAGACGATGATGTGTACCAGAGAATCTATTAATCGATCTCTGCGCCTTTTTGCAGTAGGTTCTAGGGGATTGCTATATGTTACAATCGGTGAGATTAAACTTCAAAGGATATACTTCCACGAATTGTAGACCGTCGGGTTAGCTCACAGCGCAAGTTTTTCCATTCTAGGTACCTTCTACCGGACAGTAACTCATAACCCGAAGGTCCCAGGTTCGAGTCCTGGCCCCGCTACTCTCGAGAGAAAAGCACCCGAAAGGGTGCTTTTTGCAATTAAAGTGAAGTTTAGATGGTCAATTAGGACTGGGTCCTGGGACCTGCTGGTCCAAGGTTCGAGTCTTAAATCGTCTCTTTGGTGAGATGTGGTTTTTTTGACTGTTGAACTCACTAGTAAAGTGAACTTCACAGAATTGGATCTAGTACCCCCTCCAATCCCCGGTGTGAGTCCTTTCGGTATCTCAACTTGAACCGCTTGGTGTTGAGCAGTTTTATCTATGATTCGATTAAGTACTCGAGAGAATTTGAAAGTTTTTGCGAGAAATTTCATTCATATCTGGGGGGATCCCGACATTCCAAAAGAGCCAAAACAGATATTCTAAGTCAATGTTGCCCAAATAGATTATAATTTTGTGCTATGCCGAATAGCAATAGCATCAGGGGAAGATTGGGATTTCTTTTTCTGGCTTTCGTAATGTTGGTCAGTATTTCAGTTGGCGCAACTTATTGGGGCATTGAAACGCAAAAGCAAGATGCGCTCATCATTAACATGGCTGGTCGCCAACGTATGTTAATCCAATTGATGACCCGCCTGGCAATTGAACATCGCTACGGGGACAATTACGATGAAATGAACGAATTGACCGCGGCTATAATCACATTCGAGCAGACTCTATTTGCCATAAGGTTTGGAGGGCAGACGCCTTACTTGGAAGATTCAATCGTCGAGTTACCGCCTGCTCAAAATGAACATGTTCAATCTCAATTGGATCAGGTTCAAATCAGCTGGGATGCCTTTCGGTCAGCTCTCGATCAGATTGTCGCACACCCACAAACCGATGTCGAGCTTGAAGATGCGCTGCAATCCGTTGAAGCTTTATCCCCTGTTTTAGTAGAACAAGCCGATGGCGTAGTACGACTTTATGAAGCCGAATCCACTCAAAAGGTTGTCCGCCTTCGCAATCTCCAAATCGGATTTTTTGTCAGCGCTTTGATCTTTTTAGGGATCGGTATCCAGGTAATCCAGAAATCTGTACTGCATCCTTTGAAGTTGTTGGGGACTAGAGCTGAACGTATTGGGAGTGGCGATCTGAAGTCGCCTGGAGGAATCAGCAACCCCGCAGAGATCGCCCTATTGGATCAAACCTTAGATACAATGCAAGCCCATCTCAGAGACTCGCAGTTAGAGCTGCTCTCCTGGGCAGAAACCCTGGAGGAGCGTGTTGATCAGCGCACCAGGATTTTAGATGCTTTATATGAAATCAGTAGAGATATCTCTTCCAGGTTGGATGTTCAGTTTGTTTTAGATTCTGTAACAGAAAAAGCCCGACAACTTCTAAATGGGGAAATTGCTACCCTTTGTCTCTTGAATGAACAGGATAAGTCATTGGTAATTAAAGCTCATAGTGGTCCTAAAAATGCAGTTATCGAGGCGATAACGACTACACAATATGGCTTGGCAAACCAGATCCTGTCCCGAAAGGAAGCTCGTTTATGCCAACATGGTGATTGTGAGGCGGCCTGTGGTATCTTAGCTGATACATATCGAGCCAGCCACCTAGTCGCCCCACTTTGGGTTGAAGATCAAGTGATTGGTGTGTTGTGTGTAGGCAGCACAGAACCTCAAGTTTTTTCTGATGATGCAATTCAATTGCTGGCGAAATTGGCTAGTTCTGCAGCCATTGCCTTGGAAAACGCCCGCCTCTATGCCCAGGCTGAAAGAGCGGCTACACTGGAAGAACGCCAACGGATCGCGGCAGACATGCATGATGGAGTGGGTCAAACAATCAGTAAATTGGGATTGGATATCGATCTGGCCGAGAAATATCTTGAAGGTGAGCAGTTAGAAATGGTCAGGGATCAATTGACGTCAGCCCGAGATAGTATCGATAGTGCCAGCGATGATGTGCGTGGCGCTATTGCACACTTATTAGATGACTCGCCGATCCATCAAAACTTGCAAAGCCAGGTTGAATCCATCATTCACGACTTACAATCACAGGCGATAAATGGAAACAGCCTGAATTGGTATAACAGCATCGATGAACCGGTGACCCTACACCGAGGAGATACTGAGCAAGTATTACGGATAGCGGGCGAGGCTTTGAATAATGCTTACCGCCATTCTGGTGCAACTTCCACCGATATTTATCTAAAGCTGATAAACAGCGATTATGTTTTGACCATAAAAGATAATGGCAAGGGTTTCGACCCCCATAATATCCCCGACGATGGAGGAAAACACTTTGGATTGAAGATCATGCAGGCCCGCGCAACCCATTTGGGAGGAGATTTGAGGGTCGATTCTACTCCAGGAGAAGGGACCCGAATTATATTGCGATGGCCTGTATCCTCGCCTTCTAGGAAGACGACATCATGAAACCAGTACGTATATTAGTTGTTGATGACCATATATTGTTTCGCGAAGGTCTCGCCGGTATTATCGACTCACAGGCGGATATGCAAATCATTGGAGAAGCTAATGATGGCTTAGAAGCCATAATCAAAGCAGAACAACTAAAACCAGATCTGATCTTAATGGATATCCAAATGCCTGCATGTGATGGTATTGATGCTACGGCAAAGATCAAAAAAGATAATCCCGATGTGGTTATTGTCATGCTCACTGTACGTGACGATGATGAGCAACTCTTCAAAGCCATCAAATTTGGCGCGCAAGGCTATTTGCTAAAAAATATCCGCTCAAGCGAAATGTTAGCGATGTTGCGCGGCGCCATGCATGGAGAAGCAGCTATGTCTCCAGTGATGGCTGCAAATGTCCTCGAAGAATTTCGCCGCATGAGCCTACAAAATCCACTTAAGAACCATGAAGAAATTGTATCCCTGACACATCGTGAGCATGATGTGATTAATTTAGTCGCGAGCGGCTTATCAGACAAAGAGATTGCTGAGAACCTAACCCTCAGCGTTCACACTGTTAAAAGCCATATTCGCAACATCCTCTCGAAATTACAAGTCAACAATCGGCGTGAAGCCGCTGAACTGGCTCGTCAAAAAGGGTTGGTTTGAGTCCAAAAAGAAATAACTACGAAGAACTAGTTCTTTTCAAAAAAGAGCGGTCAAAAAGATCGCTCTTTTTTCATGCCTAAAAAGTAATTAGAGGGATTCAAAAAGATGCTTGGTTTTGATAAGCTGAAATCGATGAAAAAACGGCATGTTTTGCTACTTGGTGAGGAGCATATTTTAGGAGAAAGCCTGGAAAAATTACTTAAGAGTTTTAGTGATATTCATCTTTCTGGACCAAAACCATTGAGAGATGATATCAGTGACCATGTCGCTAAAATTAAACCAGATGTTGTACTCATCACCGATGCAGGGGATCAACAAAACCGCGTAGCAAGTATTGCTGCAAAAATCCTGGATCGATTTCCAAATATTCCTGTAATCCACAGCTCACTCAGCCGCAATGTGGTTCGAATTTATTCCTCGCATGAACTGCCCGCCCGCTCTGCGGACCTGATCGATGCCATTCGAAGTATCCCCGTAAAGGAGATTATTGATGGAGAAGTTACCTCGCCGGAAAACTAGTCATCAAGGTTTCAAAATCCTATTATATTTATCTATTCTTCTGTTGAGTACAACCTATCTGGTTCACGCAAACTCATTTCAGCAGACAGCTAAAGAAGGTCAGGCAATTTATGTACAACGCTGCATCGCTTGCCATACCATCGGTGGGGGTGACTTGGTTGGGCCGGATTTACAAGGGGTGACCGATCGCCGCGAGACGGATTGGTTGGTCCGATTTATCAGCGCGCCTGACAAGATGATAGCCGAAGGAGACCCAATCGCGATCCAACTGCTCGAAGAGTTCAATAATGTGGCCATGCCCAACATGGCGTTATCCGATATTGAAGTAGAAGCTATTCTTGCATTCCTAGAAAGCGGTATTACGACAGACCAGGTATCTATTCCTCTCCCAGCCGGGAGCGCTCAACAGGGCAGTGATCTGTTTTTGGGAGGGCGATCCTTCCAAAACGGTGGTGTCCCTTGCATGGGTTGCCACTCGGTTGGCGGCGTAGGGGCATTTGGGGGCGGCAACCTGGGACCCGATCTGACCCATGTCTTCCAACGATTTGGGGAAACCGGGTTAGCCAGTTCGCTCCAAAATATTTCATTCCCAACCATGCAGGGGGTTTATGTTGGAAAATCGCTTAGCGACCAAGAAGTTGCAGATTTGGTCGCGTTTTTCGAACAAGCCGACGCCAGTGAACAGGCAGGTGCTGGGGAGAGATTTACAGGCTTGTTTTGGACTGGCGGTATTGTCGGTGTAATTGTGCTCTTTGGTGCGATGGCCTTATTCTGGCCGCGCCAACGGGAGAGCCTTTCAGATCGATTAAGAAAAACTGCATAGCCTCATGGAGGTACAAAAATGAAGTGGATCCAAGAAAAAGAATCCCCCTCAGAACGTAAATGGGAAGAGTTTTATCGCAATCGTTTTCAGCACGATAAACGCGTCCGCACCACCCACGGGGTCAACTGTACGGGAAGTTGCTCCTGGGAAGTCTTCGTAAAAGATGGCATCGTCACCTGGGAACTTCAGGCAACGGATTATCCCCAATTAGAAGAGGGTTTGCCCCCCTACGAGCCGCGCGGCTGTCAGAGGGGTATCAGCTACTCCTGGTATCTTTACAGCCCTATTCGGGTGAAATATCCATATGTCCGCGGTTCTCTGATCGATCTTTGGCGGAATGCCAAGTCGATACATGGAGATCCAGTGAAAGCCTGGGCCGCGATAATGTCTGAAGATGAAGCTCGAACGAAGTACCAGAAGGCGCGCGGCAAAGGGGGGTTCCGCCGAGCTACCTGGGACGAGGCCTTGGAGATCATCACCGCTTCGATGATCCACACAGTCAAAACCTATGGTCCGGACCGGGTCAACGGATTCTCTCCCATCCCGGCTATGTCACAAATCAGCTATGCTGCCGGCAGCCGTTTCTTAAGCCTGTTGGGCGGCGTGGTGATGAGTTTTTACGACTGGTATTGCGATCTGCCTCCCGCCAGCCCCGAGATTTGGGGTGAGCAGACCGACGTGCATGAATCTGCCGATTGGTACAATGCCCGCTTCATCGCAGTGATGGGCTCCAACCTGAACATGACCCGCACGCCTGACACCCACTTCATTTCCGAGGTACGACATGCCGGAGCCAAGTTGACCGTTTTCTCGCCGGATTTCTCTCAGGTAGCTAAATACGCCGATTACTGGATCCCCACTCATGCCGGACAGGATACTGCCTTCTGGATGGCTACTAACCATGTTATTTTGAAAGAATTTTACGTCGAGCGGCAGGTGCCTTATTTTACAGATTATTTGAAACAGTACACCGATATGCCCTTCCTGATCGAGTTGGATGGGCAGCGCCCCGGAAAATATCTGCGTGCAAACCATCTTGAAACATACCGCGACATTGAGCATGGTGACTGGAAGCTGCTTATTTGGGATGAGAACACAGATAAAGCACGCATGCCCAAAGGCACCATTGGTTACCGCTGGGCCGAGGAAGATAAAGGCAAGTGGAACCTGGAGTTAAAAGACGGCCTTGATGGCGCGGAACTCAACCCCCAGCTTAGTTTTGCTGATTCCAGCGAAGATGTTGTCCAACTCGAATTTGATGATTTCTCCTCAGACGAAACTCGCTCGCGCGGGGTTCCCGTTCGTTATGTGGATACTGCCAAAGGGCGTGTAGCTGTTACCACCGTGTTCGACTTGATGATGGCCCAATTCGGCGTAGACCGTGGCCTGGAGGGCGACTATCCCAAGGATTATGATGAAGTAGGCCCCTATACACCCGCTTGGCAGGAACAGTATACCGGTATCCATCGCGATACCTGCATCCGCTACGCCCGCGAGTGGGCTACCAATGGTGAGAAAACCAAAGGCAAGAACCTGGTCATCATCGGCGCGGGCGCCAACCACTGGTACCACAACAACTTACTTTACCGCTCAGCAATCGTCGCTCTGATGCTGACCGGCAGCGTGGGCGTCAATGGCGGCGGCTTAGCGCATTATGTTGGGCAGGAGAAACTGGTCAACGCTGCTTCATGGGGCGCGATCGCTTTCGCTGGAGATTGGGGTATGGCTCCTCGCCACCAGAACACACCCTCGTTCCATTATGTGCATACGGATCAGTGGCGCTATGAACGCGGCTTCACGGCCTATGACGAGATGCCCGATAAACCGGAAAAAGATCACACCATCGACCACCAAATTCGCGCCGTCCGCCGCGGTTGGCTGCCTTTCTTCCCCCAATTCAATCGCAGCTCGGTCGAACTGATCACTGAAGCCCAGGAAAATGGCGCTGAATCGGACGACGAGATTGTCCAATATGTGGTTGAGCAGCTTCGGGACGGGAAACTAAAATTCGCCGTCGAAGATCCCGACTCGCCGGAAAATTGGCCCCGAGTATGGTTCATTTGGCGTGGCAATGCCATTGGCACCAGCGCCAAAGGGCACGAATTTTTCCTGAAACACTACCTGGGGACTCATACCAACGCCATTGCTGAAGAGCAAGCCTTGGGGCACACCAGCGAGGTTTATTACCAAAAAACTGCTCCACAGGGCAAGATGGATTTAGTCGTAGATCTCAATTTCCGCATGGATACTTCGGCACTGTATTCCGACATCGTGCTGCCGGCTGCATCCTGGTACGAGAAAGATGATCTCAACACCACCGATCTGCACTCCTTCATCAACCCCATGCAGGCCGCAGTACCACCGGCTTGGGAATCGAAAAGTGATTGGGATATCTTCAAGACGATAGCGCGCAAGTTCAGCGAGATGGCCGAGGGGCATTTCAGTGAGCCAGTCAAAGATCTGGTAATGCTGCCCTTGCAGCACGACACCCCTGATGAACTGGCCCAGCCCGACACAAGCGATTGGAAACGGGATGAAGTCGAAATGATCCCCGGCAAAACCATGCCCAAATTCCGCATCATCGAGCGGGACTATGCCAAATTAGGCGAGCGCTTTGTCAGCCTGGGCCGCGGTGTGGAAAAGAATGGCGTCGCCGCTCACGGACTGCGTATCCCCGTTGCTGACGAGTACCAGTATTTGCTGCGCCAACAGCCGCGCGCTTTCGGCGTTGGTCCGGTAGCGGATCTTTCCCACAACGGCAGCACCTATCCATCACTGGAATTTAGCAGAGAAGTCTGCGATGCGATCTTGCGTCTCGACCCGGCTTCTAATGGTGAACTGGCTCATCGAGCTTTTGAAGCTGAAGAGCATAAAACTGGCCTTTCTCTGACTGATCTTGCCGCCGGCAGCCGAGATGTGCGCATTTCGTTCGCTGATATCATTGCCCAGCCTCGGCGCATCCTCACCACTCCCACCTGGTCTGGTCTGGTCAACAAAGGCCGCCCATACTCTCCATTCACCCTCAATGTGGAACATCATGTGCCCTGGCGCACACTCACGGGTCGCCAACATTTTTATCTGGATCACGAAGGATATCTAGCCTGGGGCGAGCATCTGCCCACTTACAAACCGCGGCCAGATCACACTATGCTGGATGAAACCGAACAGAGTATGGCTGAGGCTCAGGGCAAAATGCTCAATTACATCACCCCTCATGGTAAATGGAGCATCCACTCCACGTACTCGGATAATCACCGCATGATGACCCTCTCACGAGGTAATTACCCCATCTGGCTCAATCATAAAGATGCCGCTGAACTGGGCATTAAAGATAATGATTGGGTGGAACTATATAATGACAATGGTGTCTTCGTGCAGCGGGCTATCGTCTCAGCCCGCATCCCCAGCGGCACTGTGTTTGTCTACCATGCTACCGAGCGCACCGTAGGCATCCCCAAATCTCCGCTGCGAGGCAATAAACGGGCCGGCATGAACAACTCCCTGACCCGCGCCCGCCTCAAGCCAGTGCTGATGTCCGGCGGCTACGCCCAGTTTACTTACGCGTTCAATTACTGGGGTCCAACCGGCGTCAACCGGGATACTTTTGTCTTTGTAAGAAGAATCGAAAAACCCAAGTTCTAAAGGAGCCAAACATGAACGTACGCGCACACATGAGCATGCTCTTTCATCTGGATAAATGCATCGGTTGCCACACCTGTTCGGTAGCCTGTAAAAATTTGTGGACTGATCGCAAAGGGGTGGAATATCAGTGGTGGAACAATGTGGAAACTCGCCCTGGGACCGGTTACCCCACCCAATGGGAGAACCAGGACCACTTTCGGGGTGGTTGGGAGTTAAATAACGGCAAACTATCCCTGAAGCTGCATTCTCGCCCCCAAGGAATCCTGAACCTGTTCTACAACCCCAACCTGCCAGACCTGAAAGATTACTACGAGCCATTTACATTCCGTTATCAAGATTTGTTCAACGCTCCTGAGGGCGATGACCAGCCTACTGCCGCCCCCGTCTCGATGATTACCAACGAGCCCATCGATATCGAAACTGGCCCCAACTGGGACGACGATCTAGGAGGGTCAGGCATTTATGCGCAAAATGACCCCAATATGGAAGGCATCCCTGAGGAAACCCGTGCTCAGTTTAGCGAATTAGAGCGCCTGGTCTTCAATTATGTGCCACGCATTTGCAATCACTGCCTGAATCCGGCTTGTGTGGCAGCCTGCCCCTCTGGCGCGATCTACAAACGCGCCGAAGACGGAGTAGTGTTAGTCAATGAGAATAACTGTCGAGCTTGGCGTATGTGCGTGGCTGCATGCCCTTACAAGAAAGTATATTACAACTGGTCCAGCGGCAAATCGGAGAAGTGTATTCTGTGTTTCCCCCGGATGGAAACTGGCCAAGCACCGGCTTGCGCTCACTCTTGTGTGGGACGCATCCGCTATATGGGCGTTCTGCTTTACGATGCCGACCGTATCCCCGAAGCAGCCCTGGTACCTGATGAAGAACTTGTTGCTGCCCAACGAGAAATGATCCTCGATCCTACCGATCCTGAAGTAATTGCTGCAGCTAAAGCCAATGGCATCGACGATGGCTGGATCGAATCTGCGCAACGCTCCCCGATCTACCAATTTGTCAAGGAATGGGAAATTGCGTTGCCTTTACGACCTGAGTTTCGCACCATGGTGATGATGTACTATATCCCCCCGCTCTCTCCTGTCATCAGCACCATAGAAGATGGACTGTTCCGTCTGGATCTCTCCGGAGAACAGCACGATTTCGAACTATTCGAACGATTAGACGCTGCCCGTCTGCCGGTTAAATATCTGGCGAACCTGTTCTCCGCTGGTAACGAACCGGTCATGCAGAATGTGCTGCAAAAATTGCTGGCCGTGCGAGTCTACATGCGCCGTAAGTCCGTAGAGGGCGAAGTTGATGAAATTGCCCGCCAGGCGTTGGAAAAGGCTGGCATCACTCAGGAACAGGCGGAAGCCATGTACAAACTCACTACGTTGCCTTCGCTAGAAGAACGCTTCGTCTTGCCCCCATATCATCGCGAAGTGGATATTGAAACCCTGAACGACCCATTGAGCCATAAGGGTGAAACTGGCGTTGGCTATCTGCAACCGCCCAAACGCAGTGCTTAGGAGGTCATATTATGAGCATTTATACATTTCTAGCTGAGGCTTTCAGCTACCCTTTCCCAGGACATTTAGAAATATTAAATGTTGGTTTCATGGAAGCTCACAACGATTCTAAGTATAAGGCCCTCGAGAGATTTCTCAATGAATTTGCATCCTTATCTCTTGCCGAACGAGAAGAATTGTACACCCGCACTCTGGATCTCAACCCATTGGCAGCGCCTTATGTTGGCTACCAGCTTTGGCGAGAAAACTACAAGCGTGGGGCGTTTATGGCCGAACTGAACCACGAGATGAACGCCTTGGGTATCGAAAAAGCTGGTGAACTCCCTGATCACTTGATACCCATATTACGCTACTTGGATGTTGCCCCAAACCCGTTGCCGGATCTTCTAGAAGCACTCCCAAAAGCGTTGAAGAAAATGCGCAAGGAGTTAAAAAAGGCGGAGCCACAAAATCCCTATCGATATTTATTAGCAGCCATCGATCAGGCTTGCGAAGCGCTGCCCGCGCATAATTAAGGAGAAACTACTGTGGACTGGAATCAACTCTTCTTTGTCATTTTTCCCTATACTTCCCTCTCTCTATTCATCGCTGTGACGGCGTACCGCTCTTTATTCAGACCTTTCACCGTCTCAAGCCTATCATCACAATTGTTGGAGCGCAAAAAATTATATTGGGGATCGATCCCGTTTCACTACGGTGTGGTGCTAATCCTGCTGATGCATCTATTGGCGCTGCTCTTCCCCAAAGGACTTATGCTCTGGAATGCGGTGCCCATCCGGTTATATCTGCTGGAATTTACCGGCTTCGTGATGGGTTTGTGGAGTTTGGCAGGTTTGGTGATTCTGTTGTGGCGGCGCGTTAGCGAATCTCGAATTCGAGTTGTAACAACCCCCATGGACGTGGTTGTCTTGTTGTTGACGATCCTATCAATGCTGACGGGCGTGCTCACCGCGGCTGGATATCGCTTCGGTTCGACCTGGTTCACGGGAGTATTCACCCCGTATGTCTGGTCGATTCTGAGCTTACAGCCACGTCCCGAATTGGTGGCACCTTTGCCGTGGGTGATTCAACTCCATGTACTCAACTTCTTCGTTTTGTTGGCAGTCTTCCCTTTCTCTCGGTTGATCCACATCATCACCTGGCCTCTGGGATACCTGATTCGCCCTTGGCAGATCGTAGTGTGGATGAGGAAACGCACACAAATGGCCAGCAGATAAGTAAAGTGCACATTTTTTGAGGAGCATTATGAAAGAGAGAAATAAAGCTTACACCGTTCTGACTCTCAATACCATTGCATTTACTGTCTGTTTCGCAGCCTGGATGCTGAATGGTGTGCTAGTCACCTTCCTGGTGGATAACCGGATTTTCGATTGGAACGCGGCCCAGATGGGCATGATGATCGGCATCCCCGTGCTGACGGGTTCGATAATGCGCCTGCCATTGGGAGTGTTGACCGATAAATTTGGCGGCCGGCCCGTTTACGCCCTGTTGATGTTGTTCAGCGCCGTCCCGATGTATATGCTGGGACAGGCTAATACATACAATGAATTTTTGATTTACAGCCTGGGATTTGGCATGACCGGCACATCGTTTGCGGTTGGAATCGCCTTTAGTTCAGTCTGGTTTCCAAAAGAACGTCAAGGAACCGCATTGGGGATTTTTGGGGCGGGTAACGCTGGGGCTGCTTTAACAACGCTAGGCGCGCCCAGCTTGCTGCGCTGGCTGACCAATGGCGGTGAAAACTTGGATAACTGGCGCAAACTTCCAACCGTTTATGCTGTCGCATTGGTGGTCATGTCTATAATCTTTTATATTTTCACTACAAACCGCAAACCATCCAACGGCCAACGCTCTCTTCTCCAGATGCTAGCACCGCTCAAACAGGTTCGTGTCTGGCGTTTTGGGCTGTACTATTTCCTGGTCTTTGGTGGTTTTGTGGCCCTTTCACAGTGGTTGGTGCCGTACTACGTAAACGTTTATGCCATGACGATTGTGACAGCCGGGTTGCTGACTTCGATATTCTCACTGCCCTCCGGCGTTATACGCGCCTTGGGGGGTGTTTTGTCCGATAAATTTGGAGGACGGGCGGTAATGTATTGGGTCTTTGGAATCATCGCATTGTGCTGCTTCTTGTTATTCTTCCCTAAAATGGAAATCGAAGCGCCCGGCAGCGGCATAATGGCCCGCCGGGGTGGCACAGTCACGGCTGTTTCAGAGGGCGAAATCAGGGTAGACGATGTGACATACACCCTGATCCCAAAAATAGAAGTTGAATATGAAGATTCTGCCAACATCTTGCTGCCTAAACTCAACACCTGGCAGGAACCCAAAGTAGAAGTTGGCGATCAGGTTGCCAAACGGGAATTATTGGCCAGTGGTGTCACTCATATCTACTTCCAGGCCAATGTGTGGGTTTTTACAATTCTGGTATTTGTGATTGGGATTGCGATGGGGATCGGCAAGGCCGGGGTGTACAAGTTTATCCCTGAATATTTTCCATCGGAAGTTGGGGTTGTGGGGGGCATTGTCGGGGTGGTCGGCGGTTTGGGTGGGTTTGTCAGCCCAATCATTTTTGGGCGCTTGTTGCAGGGCACCGGGTTGTGGATCACAACCTGGGTATTTTTCTTCCTGATTACAAGCGTCAGTCTGATTTGGATGGCTCTCGTTGTACGGCAGATCTCAAAGAAAGATACCCGCATGGAAGTAGCAGAGTCCTGATCAGGCTGCTTCTAGATGGAAAATAATTTTAAGGAGAATCTATGTCAAACTACATCGAAAAATGGGACGTTGAAGATGATGTTTTCTGGGAGTCAACAGGGAAAAAGATCGCCTCTCGTAATTTATGGATTTCTATTCCAAGTCTGTTGTGTGGGTTTGCAGTCTGGCTCTATTGGAGTGTTATTACTGTACAGCTGAAGAATTTGGGTTTCCCATTTGACACAGTTCAACTTTTTACCTTATCAGCCATTGCCGGATTGGCGGGGGCTACCTTGAGAATTCCAAATTCTTTTCTCATTGCCATTGCAGGAGGAAGAAATGTCATTGCACTTACAACGGGGCTGCTCATTGTCCCAGCCTTAGGTTTGGGAATTGCCTTACAGGATATCGAAACTTCCTTTTCAACATTTGCAATTTTGGCCGCCCTATCTGGTCTGGGTGGCGGCAACTTTGCATCGTCAATGTCAAACATAAACTTCTTCTTCCCAAAACGGATGCAGGGCACCTCATTGGGGCTTAACGCAGGCCTCGGCAATATCGGGGTAAGTGTTATGCAGATTCTAATACCGTTCGTGGTAACGTTCAGCCTGTTTGGTGCAATAGGCGGTGAGGGGTTACCGTTGGCAGTAGATTCAGGTGGGCAACCGGCTGGCTCGATAACTTACATTCAAAACGCAGGTTTCGTGTGGGTCCCAATTCTTATTATCCTATCGCTGACCGCCTGGTTCGGCATGAACAATCTTTCAACGGCCACCCCCAATCTTGGGTCAACCTTGTCGGCATTACTAAAAATTCTGGGTTTGTTGGGCATCGGAATCGTGGGAACGGTTGTTGGATTGTATCTTTTACTGGGTCTGGAACTCAGCATGTGGATTGTTTTGCCGGTGACAATTTTGCTCACAGTACTACTGATGAAAGCCGTACCTGGAGAAATTAAAGAGAACCTGAATACCCAGTTTGCAATCTTCAACAATAAGCATAACTGGATTATGACCTATCTCTACACGATGACGTTTGGCTCTTTCATTGGATATTCAGCTGCTTTTCCACTGCTCATACGGGTGGTATTTGGGGAATTGCCCGATGGCAGCCTCAACCCGAATGCGCCCAACCCATTTGCGTATGCCTGGCTTGGGCCATTGGTTGGTTCGATCGCTCGGCCGATTGGCGGCTGGATTTCTGATAAATTGGGCGGCGCTAAAGTTACCCAATGGGATACTATTCTGATGATCTTATCAGCTCTAGGCGTCGCTTTTTATGTCAAGCAGGCCAGTGGTTCTCAGCAGCCAGAACAGTTCTTTATACCCTTCTTGATTCTGTTTCTCATATTATTCATCACTACAGGGGTTGGAAATGGCTCTACATTCCGGATGGTTCCTATCATCTTCAAACCCTCCGAGGCTGGTCCAGTTCTAGGTTGGACCTCAGCAGTTGCAGCGTATGGCGCTTTCATTATCCCCAGGGTATTTGGCCAACAGGTGAACGCTGGAACGCCAGAGTATGCATTGTATGGATTTGCCGTTTACTACTTTACATGCTTGATCCTAAACTGGTATTACTACGCCCGCAAGGGCGCTGAAATTGAGTGCTAAGCATTTATGAAGATTACTGACGCCTTTTTAGGTGAACATGCTGTATTCTATGCTCAGTTCGACCACATGGAACTGACGGTCCCATCTGAGGACTCTGTGACTCAAGTAAAGACGCAAGCCGCTGTCCTAGGGGCGGCTCTGGCGGGACACGCTCAACTTGAAGAGGAACTCCTTTTTCAAAAACTAGAAACCCATATTGGGCCGGGTGGACCTTTGGCAGTAATGCGCATGGAGCACGAGCAGATCGAAGAAAACCTGGCGCGGCTCCCTGATCTGGAAACTTTAGAAGATGCTCGCACAGTTTTGCTTCAGACTGTTAAAGTTGCCCGAGAACATTTCGCCAAGGAAGAACAGATCCTCTATCCGCTTGCCGAACGTACCCTTGGGATTGATCATTTGACCCAACTTGGAGAGCAGTGGGCTGGTGTACGTAAAGTTTTCATTGTTCCCCAACAGAAATAACTGGAATTGGAGAGCCTGATGATCCCACTTGAAAAATTGATACAGGAATCTGTTGCAAAACATGGCCGGCTGTGTCCGCGACAGGTTTTGGGGATCCGCGTCGGACTGGCTGGTGGTGCAGCCTTGGATTTGACAATACCCCGCCGTGACAAAAATTTGATGGTAATCGTTGAAACCGACGGTTGTTTCGTGAGCGGAGTGGAAGTTGCTACGGGTTGCGCTGTCCGGCACCGCACTCTGCGGGTGGAAGATTTCGGCAAGGTTGCTGCCACGTTTATAGAGGTTGCTTCTGGCCAGGCTGTGCGTGTTGCCCCCCGCCTTGATGTCCGCCAGCGCGCCTGGGAGTACGCTCCTGGTGAAGAACGACGTTATGATGCCCAATTAATAGGTTACCAGGATATGCCCGATGACGAACTACTCATGATTGAAGATGTAGTTCTTACACAGCCAATTAAAAAATTAACTAGCCGCCCTGGGTTGCGGGTGAATTGCGATAGCTGTGGTGAGGAGATCATTAACGAACGCCAGGTTTATCTCGAAGAGCAAACGTTGTGCCGATCTTGTGCAGGCTCGGCTTATTACCAAACGGTTAGAGTCGTAAATTTAGCGGTTGTATAGAAACTGTAGATGAATCAATTTGAGGAAAAAAGGGGATGAAAGATCGTGCGAAAACTCGCATAGCATTTACCCCGAAGTTCCACGCTATCGCGAGCCAAGGTTTCAGCGAATCCCCCTGGTTTCCGCCGTTTGTTGGACCCCACAAGACTGAAACTGCTAAGCGCCCCGAAGGCTCCAGGTTCGAGGTTACCCAGCTATGACTAAAAAACGCCCGAAAGGGCGATTTATAGTTTATGAGTTTGCGAAGAAAACTCATGATAAGTACTTGAGCGCGCATAATGGGTCACTTTTTCCCATTGTAATCAGCGATTTATCGGGGTCATACTCAAAACCCACAAGTCCTTGGTTCGAGTCTTTCTGGGTCAACCATAGAGGACACATCCCGAACCAGCGCGCCCTAACATTACAGAGTCGATCTCAGGGGTGTATTTTGGTCGAATGTCTCGAGTGTTTATACTAACGATTTGCAGTTTGGATTACCGACAAGATAAGCAAATATCCAGCCATGGAGGGTATTCACCCAGCTTGGCAGCCACAGTTTCGAGCTCCACGCGACTGACCGTAGGCGTGCCACAGAGTGGGCAATTTGCGCGTTCGGAACTCATCAGAACTTCTGGTTCCCTATGCTGTATTGCTGTAAGGGTTAAAGCACGAGTGTTACACTCCCGTTCGCACTGATGGCATCCAATGCACTTTTCAGGCATCATCCAGAGTTCTGTTTGATGCTCATCTTCGCGAATCATCAAGGCTTGAGTGGGGCAAGCTTGAACACAAAATCCGCATAAGTAACATTGCGAAACGTCAGAAATCACTGGGACGAGATGGGAAGTCTCGCGCGTCCTTTGCGGTTTCTTGGACAAAACTAAACTCGCTATTAACACCTGCCCCAACGTTTCCCAGGCAACGATGCCTGATTTTAACAATGACTGCCCAACTTCTGGGAGCCACTTCCCAGCATGATTGCCAATGAACAACCGCCGGGATCTCCGCCAATCTGCATTGTCTGTACCCCCTAGGGCTTCTTGTTGGCAAAGGTAGGACAGAAAAGCCAATTCTACCGAGGCATGGTCTGGCATCTCTGCTCCCTCAACGGTCAAACCCATCCGCTCGTAGAGATTCTTGACTGCAAACGTCGCAGGACCAGGAAAACGCCCGTTCACATATTGGCACTCATAAAGGCTGATTCCAGCGACATTGCGGGGTTGGAAAATATTCCGATATTCTTTGTGACGTGTTTTTATTCCAGTCGGTCGGACCTCCAGCATTTTCATGACAGCCTTCTGCCAACCGGCAGCCCTTTTTTGAGACGCGAGCGACACTACGGCATCATAGAGCGGCCACTCGCGCCCCGATGCCGCAAACCAGTCCGCAGGTGGCCAGGCCAGCGCTTCCGCTAGCCCAAGATAAACTTCTGCTAATAATTCAACAGACATACATGTCAGGATTTGAGCGCAGCAGCAAATTCGCGAATGATATCGATAGGGATTGGCAAAATGGTGGTATTCTGTTCGCTCGCGATCTCTACCAGGGTTTGTAAGTAGCGAAGTTGCAAGCTGGCAGGAGCTTCGGAGAGCTTTTGCGCCGCCTCAGCTAGAGCAGCAGAGGCCTCTTTCTCGCCGTTGGCGTGGATGATCTTGGCGCGCTTTTCGCGCTCGGCCTCAGCCTGGCGTGCCATGGAACGCTGCAAACCTTCGGGCAGGAGTACATCCTTAACCTCAACGATGCCCGCCTCCACACCCCAGGGTTCTTCGGTGTGTTCATCAATAATGTCGCGCAAACGTGCGTTGACTTTGTCACGGTGCGAGAGCAACTCATCCAAATCCGATTGACCTAGAACGCTACGCAGGGTTGTCAGAGCAATTTGTCCAGTTGCCTTGGCGTAATCTTTAACATTAATTATCGCACATTCGGCATCGACTACTCGAAAATAGACCACTGCGTCTACCTGGACAGTGACGTTATCGCGAGTGATCACTTCCTGTGGTTCGACAACCATGGTTTCGACGCGCATATCCACTTTGATCATACGGTCGACGTATGGAAGAATGAAGTTCAACCCAGGGTCGCGCTCGCCGCGCAGTTTACCAAAGCGGAATACTAAACCTTTTTCGTACTGCCAAACGATACGTACTGATGGAATGATGAACAGTAGTGCGATGACAATTCCTAATATCGGGTAAGTTAATGGTGACATGAAAGCCTCCTCGAAAAGCATACGTTT
>CAYQQX010000074.1:0-20849 GCA_964419495.1 uncultured Anaerolineales bacterium | reverse complement strand
CTTTTTTGAGGAGGGCTGTCTCTAACCTTTTTAGACAGCCCCACCCCAAAATGTGGCCCCTTACCACGGCGATTCCTTGAGACCCCAAGCAAATTCATAATTCTCGGACAAATTTCGGAATTAAATGAAAATGCGAGCAGGCAATTGTGCTGCTCGCATATCTCTGCATCTTTCTAGAAATTATTTATTGTTCCCCTTGCCCTTACCTTTGCCGTTATTCTCCTTATCTTTGTCTTTTCCCTTGTCTGTTTTGGGTCCGGCATCATCTGGTTTGTTACTATTGCCTGGCTCGGTATCGCTGTTTTCAGAATCACCTGCGCCTGCATCTTGATCCTCTTGATCAGCGAGATCTTGCCAAATCTGCCCCCAGCCTTCACCGGCTGCTCTCCGAGACAGAAGCTCGTCAACGCTCTCGCCTGAGGATTCAGCGGTATGGAGAGCCAGCATAATCTGACCAAAACCGACTTTGTGCCCCGATTCTTCTCCACTCTCTGGTTCTTCATCTTCGCCTTCAGACGTCCCAGATCCGCAGAACCACTCCATGACCTCTTCATAGGTCACACCATAGGTCTCCGCCAGGGAGTTTCCCGTTGGATGAGGCACATCAAGATTCTCACAGTAGAAGCCCCCACCTTCTTCGGTGAGTTCGTCTTCAGGGCCCGATAATAATTCTGAGCCTTCTTCATTCAAGAGGCTGGTGACATCAACAGTATCTCCAACAGTGAGTGTTGTGAAATCAAAGTCCTCTGGCATCTGGATTGTGTAGAGAACAATTTCACCAGTTTCGGTTTGCACTTCGATATCCAGTATTCCTGCCTGATCGTCGAAGGACACAAGTATGCCTTCAATTTGGACATCTTCTTTAGTGTCAGTATCCTGATACAAAGAACTTGCCTGAGCAACAAAGGCGTTTGCAGCCACAAACAGAAATGCACCAATCAAAGAGAATGTGAGTTTTAGGAAATGTTTGGTTTTCATAATTTTGCCTTTAGGTGGTTATAACTCTGACAGTGATCTTATCTGTTACTGTGGCAGCTTTGAATAGTCACATAGTACTGTCTATCAATTTTGTAAGACAGCACCTTTCAATTTGCACCCCCAGACTTTGTGTTGACAAAAGCAACCTATTTCGTTATTATTCTAATTAGATATCAATCTAATTAGACAATGATCGAATTATGACCGATAAAGAAATGTCCACTCTACTGCAATTTTTCAAAGCGCTGTCCAATGAAAATCGACTCAAAATTTTGGGTCTTCTGGCACAGCGTGAATGCAGCGTGGAGGAATTGGCCACTTTGCTAGAATTGAAACCCCCCACTGTTTCGCACCACCTGAGCAAACTAAAAGATCTCCATTTAGTGGCTATGCGCAAAAACGGAAATGATCATTTATATCGCTTAGACGTGGACAGCCTTCACAACATGTCGAAAAGTGTGTTCTCCTCGATTACTGCGGAAAAAGTTATCTCACTAGCCGACGATGTTGAGTACGAAGCATGGGAACGGAAGGTGCTGGAAACTTTCCTCGATGGCGATCGGGTAATTACCCTCCCCTCGGGTTATAAGAAACGCCTGGCTTTACTCAAATGGATGATCAATTTCTTCGAGGAAGATAGAAAATACACCGAGCAAGAGGTCAACGAGATAATCCAACAGCATTATGCAGATTCAGCCACATTTAGACGCGCATTTATCAGTAATGGCTTAATGGAACGTGAAGGTGGTGGAGGGCGTTATTGGCGCATCCCCTGGAAAATGCCCTCGTTAGACTCGTAGAAAATAGCAGAGTGCGGCTGCGCCGCACTCTGCTATTTTCTCTAAAACATCATCGCATTGACTTTGTCCATCGTCTCTCGACGGGGGCGAATGCGATCGTTAGTCAGCCGGTTGAGCGGCTCTTCTGGCAGGTTATACATATCGAAGAGCGAATTTTGCTCAGTGTCGATATAGATTAAGCCAGTGATCAATTCTTGTTTCTTGTTGGCTTCCTCGAGCATACATAAGATCTTTGAGCGATCGGTGGGGTCATAATCGGCACCCAATTTTGAGAGCATAATCCTCGAGCCATCGTGCATATCGACCTCTTTGGATTCGCCCTCTTCGTAATCAACCATGATATCTTCGGCCAAAGGCACATAGGAAAGGTCGTGCAGTGCAACCTCGTGGTTCTTGCCCCAGGCATAGGAGTGGTGGGCATCATCTTGGTTATTGAATGTCACACAGGGACTGATGATATCCAACACAGCGATGCCCCTGTGGCTGAGAGCAGCCTTGAGCAATTCGCGCACCTGCTTGGGATCACCGGCAAAGGAACGCGCCACAAAGGTCGCACGGCCTACGACAGCTTCCCAAACAATATCGATGGGCATGTAGGGGTTTTGTCCGTGACCCTTAAGCGCCAGGCCCTCTTCAGCAGTTGCCGAGAACTGTCCTTTTGTCAGGCCGTAGACACCGTTATTAGCCACAATGTATACCATGGGCAAATTACGTCGCATAACATGCTTGAATTGGCCCATACCGATGCTGATTGTGTCACCATCGCCGCTCATAGCAATGCCTGTCAGGGTCGTATCGGCGAATAACGCGCCGGTAGCCAGTGATGGCATACGTCCGTGCAGACCGTTGAAACCAAAGGAGCGTTCCAGGAAATAGGTCGGCGATTTGCTTGAACAGCCGATCCCGCTGAACTTCACAATATCCTCTGGTAGGATATTCAACTCGTAGCATGCTGTAATGATCTGGCTGTTGATAGAGTTGTGTCCGCAGCCCTGGCACAGAGTGGTGGGGGCGCCGCGGTAATCGGATTTCGATAAATTGACCAGGTTTACTTTAGATTGTCTTTGAGTAGCCATTTTAGTTGCGCTCCTCGTCAAGAATTGCCCCTTGGATCCATTTGGCTGTCAGGGGCAAGCCATCATTGTGGGTAAGTGAGATTAATTGTGTTGCACGTTCGGGTACTTCTAAAGATAGGATCTGATGCAACTGACCATCCCGGTTCATTTCGACCACGTAAACGCGCTCGTGATTGCGGATGAATTCCCTAACTTCGTCAACAACGGGTAAGGCTCGCAGTCGTAGATAATCGATTTCTTTGCCATCTTCGCTCAAATAGTCAAGGGCTTCACATACCGCTGGATCCGTGGAGCCAAAAGCGATGACGCCGATTGTTGCGCCATCCCGGCTCACAATTTCCGGCAGTGGCATCTCCTTACGTGCGTTTTCGAACTTGACCAGCAAACGATCCATGCCTTTTACCCAATCTTCAGGGTCTTCGGTGTAGTTGGCATAATCATCATGCCCAGTTCCTCGGGCGAAGTATCCGCTCTGAGCATGCCGGTTTCCAGGCAGGGTCCGGTAAGGAATTCCATCCCCATCAATATCCAGGTAACGGCCCCAATTTTCAAGTCCCTCGAAATCTTCTTCCCATAACACCTTGCCGCGATCGATCTCTTTATCGGGATATTCAAAAGGTTCCGTCATCCATTGGTTCATGCCCATATCCAGGTCGCTCAACAAGAACACGGGAGTTTGGAATCGTTCAGCTAAATCGAAAGCTTTCCAACCCAATTCAAAACATTCATTAACTGAGCCAGGCAGCAGCACAATATGCTTGGTATCTCCATGGCCCAAATAATAAGTCAGGTTGATATCGCCTTGAGATGTTCGAGTAGGTAGACCTGTGCTGGGTCCCATGCGCTGGACATTCCATATCACAACTGGGGTCTCGGCATAATATGCCATGCTGGCATATTCGGTCATCAGGCTAATGCCGGGGCCCGAGGTCGAGGTCAGCGAGCGTAATCCTCCCCATCCCGCGCCAACGGCCATGCCGATAGCGGCCAATTCGTCCTCAGCCTGCACAACCGCGTAGGTATTCTTGCCCGTTTCGGGGTCATCGCGCAGCATGGGCAAAAAATCAATGCATGATTCAGCCAAACTGGAAGCTGGCGTAATTGGATACCATGAAACAAACTGCACACCGCCATAGATCGAACCCAATGCTCCAGCAGTGTTGCCGCTGGCCATAATCTGACCTTCTGTCAAATCCAAGTCTTCAACGAAATAAGGATCGCTTTTTGCCAAATTTTCTTTGGCCCACACCGCGGCTTTCTCGATCACATCTAAATTCAGTTTGATCGGTTTTTCTTTACCTTTAAAATGAAAATCTAAAGCTTGTTCGATGCGTTGAGGATCAATCCCCAACATCTGAGCTAAAACACCCACATAGACCATGTTGGCCACATAGGTCCGCAAGCTTGCGGGGGCATCAGATTCCTTGGCCAACTTTTTCACCGGCATGGGGTAGGCAACAATGTCATCCCGGGTGATTGCCTGCTTGATATCATTCGCATAAAAGAATACACCGCCGGGCACCAAGGCAGCCTGATCTTTGGCAAAAGTCGCTGCGTTCATTGCTACCATTATTTCGACGGTTTCCGTACGTGCCAAATAACCATCTTTGCTAACCCGGATGGTATACCATGTCGGCAAACCTTGTATATTGGATGGGAATAAATTCTTCCCCGAAACGGGGATACCCATCTTGAATAAAGCTCGCAGCAGCGTCAGGTTGGATGTCTGACTGCCCGACCCATTCATCGTGGCAACAGAGATCGAAAAGTCGTTGACCACTGGGTCGCTCGCAATAGCTTTATCTGGTTGAATTTTTGTTTCGACCGTTGTCATATAACTCCTTATAAAGATTTGTATTTTGCGAGGGCGAAGCCTAAAGCAATCGTCCGAAAAAGATTGGGGTTGCTTCCAGCAGCGGCTAACTCGCAAATACAGTTTAAATCAACTACACCCCAAACCGGATCGCTGGGACTACCACTCTGGTGATCCTGCACCCAGGCGGTGATACAGCAGGTCGGTATGGTCTACTAATGCTTGATATCCTGCATCAAGATCTCCCGCAACAATTGCGTCGGCCATTTTTTGGTGATAATTCCAAACTTCTGTCAGATAATCATAATCGGCATAAACATTCAAGCCGATAGCTTCGTATGCATCCCAATAAGCTTCCAAAATACCCAACACAAACGGATTTTCCAATCGACGGAAAATTACCAAGTGAAATTCACGGTGCTCATCATGAGGTATTCGAATAGGGGTGCCCCGCATCTTCGACCAGGCATCATCCATCAATTCTCCCAATCTTTGGTGATCTTCGGAGGTCAACGCCGCAGCGGCCTCATGCCAAAAGCACATTTCGAGATGTTTACGCAAACTGGAGAAAAGGTCGAAATTGCCGCGGTCAACCTCGATGGCATATGCTAAGGATTGCCACACGGCAGGCAAGAAACTGTAAGGCAGCCGGCGGATGCCTGTGCGCGGTTTGACATCCACAAAACCCAACGCCTTGGCGACTTCCAACTGCTCACGCAGGCGCGCCACACTGATATCCAACTCCTCGCTGAGGGCGTTCATGGCGGGAAGCTGGTCGTCGTCAGGAGCGCGGCTCAGATTCTCAGCCAGGTATTGAAAAAACTCTGAAGGGTTGCGCCAATAGCTCATTAGATCTCCTAGGCAGGAATATCTCGGATTAATCGTATGAATAGAATTTTAACATGGCAGATGGTGCGGGTCAAGAAAGCAAAAAACGTCTATTAATGAAAACCTGTTTTCAGGGATTCCTCGCCAGGGCTACTACTAAGAAACTTACTTGTGTCATCGCGGGGAGCGTTTTATGCGATGAAGCGATCTCCTTCTCTGCGAGGAGATTGCCGCACTCCGCTGCGCACCTAACCTGGGGTATATTTCAGGATACTGAAAGGAGTGTGTCAGCATGTCTTCTACTACGGTTCGAAACCCTGGAATACAACTGGCAAAAGAGCTTCATCAGAAATTAGAAGAAGCTCTCGATGGGGAAATAAAGGAATTCTCTATTCAAATAAATCGCAATAATTTCTATTTAGAAGGTGTTCCAAAAACAGGGCTGGAGTGCAAAACACTCCAGCCCTGTTTTTGGGTTATTTTCCGAGCACTTCCGCTGCAGACGCAGCCATCAGCCCAGCGGCACGCGGCAAGGTGGCTTCATCAAAATCGAACTTGGGATGGTGATGCTTGGCATCCAAGCCCTTCTCGGTATTTGCTGAACCAACCATGAAGTAACACCCAGGGATATCATCCATCATGAAGGACATATCCTCTGAGCCCATTGTCTGGTATTCAGTGATCAATGGCGCATCAGGGAACATGCGCCCAACGACAGCCTGAACCTTTTTGGTAATCGCAGGATCATTATCAACTGCCAGGGTTACATCTTCGATGGTGATCTCGGTTTCACACCCTAGTGCCGAGGCAGTGCCTTCAACAACTTCATGGAAGCGGCGCAGAACCAATTCACGAATTTCTGGCTTAAAGGTGCGAATAGTGCCCTGTAAGTCTACAAAAGGTGGGATGACGTTGAAAGTCGAGCCGCCATGTAAATTAGTGACGCTGACCACCGCGGTCTCCACCGGGTCAACATTGCGAGAAACGATACTCTGTAACGCTGAAATGATCTGAGCCGCAGTGAAGATCGGATCAACAGCATCGCTGGGCAATGCTCCATGGCCGCCTTTACCGGTGATGCGCACCGAGAATGTTTCAGAAGCAGCCATTACCGGGCCTGGTGCCGCTGCAATCCATCCCAGGGGCTTGGCATTCCACAAATGAAGCGACAACGACACATCAGGTCGAGGATTATGCAAAACTCCCTCAGCAACCATGCGCTCAGCGCCTCCCAAACCTTCTTCGGCGGGCTGGAACACAAGTTTGACAGATCCAGGCAGCTCTTTTTGATGAGCATGGAGAAGCTTTGCAACGGTCAATCCAATGGCTGTATGCCCATCATGTCCGCAGGCATGCATCACACCCTTGGTCTTTGATGCATATTCAGCGCCAGTCTGCTCTTCAATGGGAAGAGCATCCATATCGAAGCGCAGCAACACCACCGGGCCAGGCTTGGTGCCTTCTAACATGGCAACCACACCTGTTTCTGCGATCCCAGTACTGACTTCTAAACCCAGAGATTGCAGCTCTTTAGCGACAATCCCTGCCGTGCGCACTTCCTGAAATCCTAACTCAGGGTGTTGATGAAAATCACGGCGCAAGTCACGCGTGTATTCAAATAATTCTTTGGCTTCAGCATAAAAATCTGGCATGATATTCCCTTAAATTATTTAACTCATGTTACGCACACGTAGCGAGGTGTCCCTATAAATAGGGGGTCGGGGGCGAAGCCCCCACCCCCTATTTACAGGGAGATTCTCTTTAGCTCGTAACATCAATTATTTAATATATGATCCCAGTAAGAAAAATTTCACGATTTCTTTCGGGTTATGCCCTTAAAAAATTGCGAGGAGTGGAAATTGTTCAATAGAATGATTTACGAGCGATCAGGATACGATATTTCATTTGAGGGAAACTCTTTAGCCCCCTGCTCTCCCAGATTTACAAGGACCGTTTCTTTGAGAGGATTCACTTTGAGAACGCGACCTTCACCCAATGGTGTGTTGACTATTTTCTTTACCCGCGGCAGTTTTTTGCGCAGCTCAACATATGTATCATACTCGTATTGCAAGCAACAGCGCAGTCGGCCACACATGCCGGTGATCTCAGATGGAGCCAATGAGACATTTTGCGCTTTAGCCATCTTTATAGATATGGGGCAGAATGAATCCAAATGCATTGAGCAACAGCGCGTCTCCAAACCGCATGCGCCCATGCCGCCAATAATTTTGGCGGCATCTCGAGGGCCAATCTTGCGCATATTAATTTTAGCCTCGTATAGTTTAGCCAATTCTTTGCGCAAATTGGTCAATTCAAGCTTTTCTTCTTCTTCGTGGGTGTATAAAAAGGTAAGCCGGCTCCCATCCAAAGTGAACTCGGCAGAAACAATCTTGACGCCTCGAAGCTTCAGATGAGATGATTTTGCGCGGCAGTTAACTAACGCCTCTGCCTCTTTCTTCTCCCATACCTGTCTGGCAACTAAGTCGCGAGGAGTTGCTTTCCGCAATACTGGCTTCCAAGACCCATTTTCAGGTTTGCCAGCATCCTCAACTAGCTGGGCAACTTCTCCAAGCTGTCGCCCTCGGCTGGTATCAACGATCACATGATCGCCAACCTGTAAATCACGCTGCCGATTAGCACTGAAATAGTAAACCTTGCCTACTTTTTGAAAACGAACACCAACAATAAATTCAGCCATAAGAAGATTCTACCGCGAATTCGGAGAACTTTGGGATGATTATGTTTTGAAATCAAAAACCAGGACAAATATCATTTGGTCCTGGTTTCTTGGATTACACCTTTGGGAAAATTACCCCAGTTTGGTTATTTCGTCTCGATAAACTCGATGGGGACTACATTTTCTTGACGCATGGCTGCCACACTGACTTTGGCAGCCAGATCCTCTGCAACCGCTTTGAGTGCTTTGGCTACAGGACTATCGGGATCGGATACAACAACGGGCTTACCTGCATCGCCCCCAACTCGTACCGAGGGATCCATAGGGATAGCGCCAATAAAGGGCACACCCGTATCCTGGGCCAGCTTTTCACCGCCGCCGCTCCCAAAAACATCCATCTTGGTACCATCTGGGAGTTCCAGGAAACTCATGTTTTCGACCACGCCCAGAATGGGCACCTCGAGCTGGCGGAACATCTCCAAACCTCGCAAAGCATCATCCAAGGAGACTTGTTGAGGCAAAGTCACAATCACACCACCGCTCAGCGGCAAAGATTGCGACAGGCTGAGCTGCGCATCGCCGGTTCCTGGAGGCAAATCGATTACCAAGTAATCTAATTCATCCCACTGCACATCGGTGAGAAATTGACGAATGGCCGAATGCAGCATGGGCCCACGCCAGATCAAGGGCTGTTCGGGTTTGACCAAAAAACCAATGGACATTAACTGCACGCCATAAGATTCAGCAGGCACTAGTTTTTCATTTTCTGGGGGCGGCAGTTTTTCAACGCCCATCATTGTGGGGATATTGGGCCCATAAATATCAGCATCCAGTAAACCTACGCGAGCACCGCTCTGCGCCAGCGAAACTGCCAGATTCACTGCGACGGTACTTTTACCCACTCCGCCCTTTCCAGAGGCAACTGCGATAGCATTGCGCACTGGCACATTGAGGAGTCCACGTGTGCGGCCGTCGCTGGGCACATTTGCGTCCATTTTTATATTGACTTGCCCAATTCCAGGGACAGCGCCGACGGCTGCCATAGCATCGTTCTTCATCCTGTCCTTCATTGGGCAGGCGGGGGTGGTCAGCATGATTGTAAAACTTACATCATTACCGTCGATCTCTAAATCCTGAATCATGTTCAGCGTAACCAAATCCTTGCGTAGATCAGGATCATCAACTTGACTGAGTGCTTTTAATACTGCTTCTTGAGTGACTTTATCTTTGCTCATTCGAGTTTACCAATTGTTTCTTTCTTTGAATGGATCAGGCGAAGAGTCTCGATGGATGAGACTCTTCGTATATTTGTAATCGGTTTATGGGATTATGGAAATCAATCCTTATTTTCTGCTGCAGCTTTGGCAGCCGCGGCTTTAGCAGCTGCTTTGGCCTCCCTCTCCGCAATGGCGGCAGCCTTTTTGGCTTCTTTTTCCGCCTTAGCATCCGCTTGAAGTTGATAGTTATAAGGACGTATCGACTGATAGTATTCGGCCGGCTTGAGCAATTTTTCCTTGTCGTAAATATTGCTTTCGAAGCGATCAAAGACGGCCAATTCATAATCATGGTCCATAATGATGGCATCGAAGGGACAGAACTCTGCACAAAGTCCACAGTTCATACAGATATCCACATCAATGTAAAATTCTGCCGGATCGGGTACAGGACGACCAGTTTTGGGATCCTCGGTACGCTCAATCCAAATACACTGTGGAGGGCAAACCTTGGCGCAGATACCGCAAGAGGTACAACGCACCGTCCTATCTCCAGCTTCATCTTCATCATAAACCAGGAAGGGCACAAAACGAAATTCCTCCGGAGTGGGCAGTTTCTCCTCTGGATACTGCACTGTGAATAAGCCGCTCACATCCTTGCTGCTGCGATATTCGATTCCTTCATCCGTGTAACGCTTCTTACCCATACGGATGTCGTCGATATACGTATCTAGAAAGTGCTTGAGGGTTACGCCTAACCCTTTGATGATTCCTTTACCGTACATATTTTAGTTCTCCTGTTGCAAGCTACAAGGTACAAGTTGCAGGTTTCAAGTTACAGGTTGTAAGCAATTGCTTTTTCCTTGATACTTGCAACTTGATACTTGACACTCGTTCACCTGTCTGTTTCACCGAGTACGATATCAATCGAGCCCAGGATGATCACAGCGTCTGCGACTATATCACCTTCGCACATCTTGCTCAAACCCGTCAGGTTGATGAAAGATGGAGCGCGGACATGGTAACGCCAGGGGTTGGCACTCCCATCGGAGACCACATAGAATCCAAGCTCACCTTTGGGTGCTTCCACGCGCCCATAGGCCTCTCCGGCGGGGACACGGATAGAATACTTGGGCTTGCCAATGATGATCTCGCCATCGGGTAAATCGTCCAGCGCTTGCTGCAATATGCGAATACTTTGGCGGATCTCTTCCAGACGCACAAGATAACGGTCGTAGACATCACCGTGATAGGCAACCGCGACGTCGAAATTGAAGCGATCATAAATACCATATGGATCGGCTTTACGAACATCATAAGGCACACCCGATGCGCGCAGCACCGGGCCCGCGGCAGAATATCCAATTGCTTCTTCGGGGGTGAGAATGCCAACGCCCTCACATCGGGAAACAACAATCTCGTTTTCTGTCAGGTAGCGGTCGAGCTCGTCAATTTTGCGAGGCAATCGCTCAAAGGCAAGATCACGCATCTTTTGCTCTACGCCAGCTGGGAGGTCGCGAGCCAGTCCGCCAAAACGGAAGTAATTGCACATCATACGTGATCCAGCAGAGGCTTCAAAAATATCCAGGATTAATTCGCGCTCTGTCAAGGCGTACAACATTGGAGTGAAGTAAGCGCCCAAATCATTCAGTAGCGCGCCGATAGCCATCAGGTGATTGGCAATTCGGGTGAATTCAGCCATGATCACGCGGATATATTCTGCTCGTTCGGGCACTTTGGCTTTAGCACCAAGGAGTTTCTCCACGGCCTGAACATAACCCCAGTTGGCAGTCATCGAAGAAAGATAATCCAGCCGATCGGTGAAGGGGATGTTCATCAAATAGGTATTGCGCTCACCGATCTTCTCATGATTGCGGTGCAGGTAACCCATCACCGGACGCAGCTTGACAATCGTCTCACCATCCAGGGTGGCAACCATGCGGAAAACACCGTGGGTAGAGGGATGCTGTGGACCAAGGTTGACCACGAGCTGGTCGGTGTACATCTCGTCATCAGATTCGATTTCTTTCATGCCCGCATAAACAGCTGTTTCGCCTTCGGGTGTCCATTTTTCTGGATCGAAACTCTGAGGGTAGACGACGTTCTTATTGAATGGATTTTCATCTTCAGCGCGATAGACATCTCCATCAGGCCAACGGATGTTATAAGGCTTGGTATCGTTTTCGTAGTAAGCTTCTTTCCAATCCTTGCGCAATGGGTGACCTTCAAACCCTTCCCACATTAAAATACGTCTCAAATCGGGATGACCTTCGAATTTGATGCCGAGTAGATCCCAGGCTTCGCGCTCTTGAAAATCAGCGCCGATGAAAACATCATACAGGGAAGGAACAACGGGGTTTTGGCGTGGCACCTGTACCTTGAAGACCAACGCGCCCCCACCGGTGGACTTGTACATATGGTAAACAACTTCCATCTTCTCATCGGGCAGGTAATCAACACCTGTTACCGAAGAGAGGAAGTCATAACCAAACTCATCCTTTAAGGCGGTGGCAAATTCAATCAGTTTATCAGCCTCGACAAGGTAACCGTCATATCCAGCCCTATCGTCGGGGGTTACACCCTCGGGGAAGCGGGTTTCTATATCTTTGGCAATCGCTAGTGTAGTTTGTGTCATCATTGATCTCCAGCTTATGCTTCCTCGGGTTCTGCAACTTCGGGCTCTGCAATTGCAGCGGTTAGTTTTTCAGCGAATTCTGGGTAATCCCTAGGATCAATTAGATCAGGGCCCAAGATGGGAACCGGGATGGCGGGAAGTTCTTCTTTCTGATACCAACGAACCTCTTTAAGGGACTGGTTATCGATCATTTCCTGCACTTTCATCAGGCCAAACAAGAGCGCCTGAGGTGTAGGAGGGCAACCAGGGATATAAACATCGACAGGTAAGAACTTATCGATTCCGGAAACAACGTTATATCCTTCCTTGAAGGGTCCGCCGCCAGAGGCGCAAGCGCCCATAGCTACCACGTATTTAGGTTCGGGCATTTGATTGTAGAGACGCACAATCTGGGGCACCATCTTTTTTGTAACCGTACCAGAAACCAGCATCAAATCGGCCTGTCGGGGACTGGGCCTCATGATCTCCATCCCAAAGCGGGAAAAATCAAAACGAGAGGCCGCTGTGCAGATCATTTCAATGGCGCAGCAAGCCAGACCAAACATCATTGGCCATACGGAGTAGCGTCTTCCCCAGTTATAGATTTTATCCAGGGTTGTGATGGCAACTACATTCTCCATCTCAGGTGGTATATCATACCCCTTGTTATTGAGTTCCTCGGGCATATTTTGCTCCTCGAATCATGTAAACAGGTTGGACTTGTAAATGGCGAAATACAACGACCCCAATTATACCGTCGCAACTAGGCCTGTCAACGAAGATTAACGCAAATAATTATTTGCGTTAATAGGGTATAATTTTTGAGCTATGCCAAACACACGCGCCCAAATTCTTGAATTTA
This sequence comes from uncultured Anaerolineales bacterium, assembly GCA_964419495.1. GTDB lineage: Bacteria > Chloroflexota > Anaerolineae > Anaerolineales > UBA11858 > NIOZ-UU35. Next base: position 7,987 of record CAYQQX010000074.1, on the reverse strand, counting down.
TTCGCTCTAACCAAATGGCATCGGCAATAGAGATCAGTCGCGCGCTGCCAATGACCCCTGCCAACGCGCGGCATCACCTTAGCGAGCTAGAAGCCAATAATTTAGTTGAAGTAGTAGGCATGCGACCCCCAAAAGGGCGCGGTCGACCAACTAAGCTATACGCATTGACACACCAGTCTATGGATCACAACATCGATCTTCTGGTAGATGCGATGCTTAAAGTATTGAAATCCACAGATGATCTCAAAGAGCAATTTGCACGCATAGTCCCCCATCTCTTCGATGAAAAAGAAGGCGGCGCAGCTCCTTTTGCCAAACTCAATAGAGCGATACATCGTTTTAACGAGATGAATTATCAAGCAAGATGGGAAGCATCACCCGACGGCCCGCGCGTTATCTTTGGGCACTGCCCCTATGCGGCTATTTTGGCTGAAAACCCAGAACTATGTCAGATGGATGCAGTTTTCTTGTCTTCCCAACTCGATCAAAAAATTGAACAGGTTGCCAGGCTAGAGCGAGGACCCCAAGGAATACCCCACTGTATATTTTCGGTAATATAACCTAAGGTTTTACCGGATAAGAATACTTATCTCATCTCGGAATGACAGTGGAAGCGTTTGTGTGACCCGAATTGTGAACATCACGATGATCACTACTCCCGCGCATCCCAAAAATCGGGGAAATGAAAACTCCTAGAGTAAAATATTATCTCTCAGGAAAATTATGCCACATTATTCTCTCATTTTATTCGAATTAATTATGTTGGTGCTGCTGATATTCTGTCTGCGTCATGCATGGCGGCACGGAGGGCGGCTGAGAGTTTGGGAATTGATTTCTGGTGTAATTTTCGGTTGGCTGCTCGAATGGGCGACCATCATACAATTGAGTACATATGAATACGGGGATTTTTTGCTAAAAATTGGCCCGCTCCCATTAGGGATTGGTATCGGCTGGGGAGTCATTATTTACAGCGCCATGCTCTTCTCCGACGCCAGCAGCTTACCCCTCTGGGCGCGCCCCATCTCTGATGCACTCATGGCTCTCAACATAGATTTAGCCATGGACGCGATTGCGATCCGCTTGGGTATGTGGGATTGGGGGCGCAGTCTTACCTCCGAATATTTTGGTGTACCTTATGCCAATTTTTGGGCCTGGTTTTGGGTAGTTTTCTCTTTTTCACTTGCATTAAGAACCCTCAAACAGTTATCATATAGGGGCTGGCGTTGGATGGCCCCCCTGGGCGCGATCATCTTAGGCACTTTTGGCGTATTAGGCACCAATGCAATGATCGTCGATCTTTTTATCCCAGCAGGATTGTATGAGCCCTCAGTTGCAATCATCATTTTCGGGGCTGTGGGTTTACTGGTTTATCTTCGCCCGAAATACACTTTACACCCTGTAGACCATTTGGTATTTTGGGTACCATTTACTTTCCATATTTATTTCTTGATCGTTGGCCTGGTAACAGGTGTGATACTTCAACCAGCAATATTATTAGTAGTCAGTATCATTATGCTCCTCGTTTCTGTCTATTTGCATTTCGACCACTTGCCATTTTGGAGAAAAAATGAGATCAAAAAACACATTTGATATTTTGCTCCTCATCGCCCGTCCTGCAGCGGGAAAAAGCGAGATTATAGATCATCTAAAAAGCACGCCTGTGGATGACCGCAAAAATAACTACCACATTGGTGAGTTTGAAGAGATTGATGATTTTCCTATGCTTTGGACCTGGTTTGAAGAAGATGACATTCTGACGAAAATGGGTCTTCCGCGCCTGCACTCAGATGAGAAGCACAATTTCAAACATCAACATTTATGGAATGTGCTTATCGAGCGCATCTGCCTGGAATATCACAAGAAGCTGCGCGACGAGCCAAACTACCACGACACGAAAACCACAATTATTGAATTCGCGCGAGGGGCAGCCCACGGGGGCTTCACACAAGCATTCCAACACTTGAGCCACGAGATTGCCGAACGTTTGGCAATCCTCTATATCAATGTATCCTGGGAAGAATCACTGCGCAAAAACCGGAAACGCTTCAATCCCGATCGTCCGGACAGCATCTTAGAACATGGTCTGACAGACAAGAAAATGGAAGCCCTATATCGCTATTCGGATTGGAAAGAAGTCAGCGCGGCGGATCCCGATTTCATTGGGATCCAGGGAGTCAAAGTCCCTTATGTGGTTTTCGAAAACGAGGATGATGTCACCACTGAGAAAAGCGAGGCCCTGGCCAATAGGCTAAATACATCTCTGAATAATCTGTGGAATTTGTATAATTCAAGAGAATAGCAAATCTTATCAAAAATCGAATCATAGACTCACCAAAAAAGGGGTTGCGATGAAAAATCATTGCGCAGTAACCGTAATTGTCGTACTTATGTTTGTTTTGGGTGCTTGCTCAAGTCCGAGCATTGTCAATGAAGAAACACCAGCGCCCACCGATATCCCTCAACCAACAGCAGCGCCCGCTGAGACAGCTACGATTTCGCCAACCTCCACTGCCGAAATTCAAGAATCAGAGGAATCCTATGGCCCGAATGGGATAATAACCTTTGACACTGAATCTGAATTTGTCAGATTAAGTTCTCGGGATGGGAGCGTAATTGACGAATGGCAGTTCCCTGGGTTTTCTTATAGCCCTCAATTGGGGAATAAATTCCATTTCGGAGGTCTAGTTGAAGATGGTCTCATCGCGGCGCCTTGCATTTTTCATTCATATCTTAATCAAGAACCGCACATTGCATACCACGAAGACAAAGCGCTGGTATCACTCCGAAAAATTTCTCAGCTGATCAACATGGTCGGTGCGCCGGGACAGCCCTTGGTTGCTTATTCATTCTTAGCTGCCGATTCGCTGCAATCGTTCAATGAAAATCGTTATCAAGCGCCATCTGACGAGACAACCAAAGAACCAGAATATGTTCACAGTTGGTTGTTTGCTGGTTCGCCTACATCCCTGGCTGATGCGCAAGCGATCATTTCACGGGCAGACGAAAATGGGCTTGTGATACATCCACTGGCGGTAAAAACTGAGGCCGATGAGTTGGTGGGGGTCTGGTACACCCTAGAGCCCAAAGGGACCGTAGGCATAGGTCCTATCTTCTTCATGGGATTCAGTCGTTTATATTATGCCGATTTGCAAACGGGTTTGATTGACGAAGTTCTTGGAGCTGGCTTTGGCACATTGGCACTATCCCCCGACCAAACTACGGTGGCATATGAAAATAGCGGGATGAACGATCAGCCAATTGTAACCATCCACAATTTAGTCGACGGGAAAATCCAGTTTATCGATGTGCTGCCAGACACACATCCCACCGGAGTTGGCGATGCACACTTCTCACCTTCAGGAAAACATCTGGCCTGGCGGGAAGTAGGCATGGGTAAAGAGGCACTCTTTTCAATCATCCGCATTGCTTCCACAACTGAGGACACACTTTCTTCGAAAGACACACTCTTCGAATTGGACACGCGTGAAATAGCTTCCCAATTGGATGATAAAGGCATTCACTGGATATTGATTGCTGGGTGGCTAGGTGACGAGACGCTATTACTCGAGGTTGGTTTTGATGAGGGTACTGACCTTTACGGCGTAAACATTGATGGAAGCGAACTAGAATATCTGACCACAGGAAAATTCCTGGGGCTAGTATATCCTTAAAATTTTTATCTTTTGCTCAATCCCCCAAAACTTGCCTGGCCTTCTCCCAGCCTGCGTGCATGCGCATTTCAATAGCCTCTTTGGAGAATTCCAAAGTATCCCCCAAGTTATCATCGGGTTGAATAATCTTGCATTCGTAATACTTATACGGTTTTCCCTTCTCATTGTGCAATGCCACCCCAGCTTCCTGCGCCTCTTTGACATTGTGGTTTATGCGCAGGAATTCGCGCAAATCGGTGATAAATATTTCATTGAGCATGGCTTCGAGGGTATGCATTCCGATATCTAATGCATTGCGCAAGGGGCGTGTGGCAATAGGCGAACTATCGGGGCTGCAGTTGATAATCACAATTTCGTCTGGGTCTGTATCCAGCACATCTCCCAGGGGAGAGATATTGCGCACACCCCCATCAACCATATCGGGATAAGCTGCAGAAACTTGAACAGGCTTCCACACGATGGGGATCGCCGTGGAGGCCAAGACTGCTCTCTCGAATCCTGGCTCAGATGGCACGAACCGGACATATTCTCCCGTGCGCAGTGAGACTGCCCCAATGCGCAAATCGACTTCAACTTTTTCAGGCTCAAATTCTGCTTGCAATAATTTCCACAGAGGGTCATTATTCAGGATCGACTTTGCTCCAAATGCAATTTTCAACATCCCCCAGAAGTTGAGTTTGCCCTTATATACTTGGTCATTGGAAATATTCCACCACAATTCTTCAAGGCGTTGATATTTTTTCATCGCCAGCATGACAGCGTTGAGTGCACCAACAGAAACTCCTGCAATCACATCCCATTGGTAACCTTTCTCTTCGCGCGCATACTTCTCAGCGATGAACTGGAAGGCGCCTTTGGCGCCCCCACCACTCAGCACCAGGGCAATTTTCTTGTCCATATTATCTCCGCATTCTATCGATACACTGACACCCGAAACGCTTTTCAATCCTTCTGATACGTCACTTGACCCTCAACAGCATCCTCCCAGGGATATGCTTCGAACGGCTTGGCAGCCTCTCGAATAGCAGGATCATCTGAATAACGGCCGCGATTTTCTTCAGGCAATTGCTCAGCGATTTTTTCCATGATGGCATGGCCAATCTCATCGAGCTGCTCGCGACGTTCACGTCCACGACCTTTGACATCAAACGGACCAAATGTTTGACCAATATTGATCTTGATCACTGGGCGGTTGATGATCCGCAGTGGGAAGAGATTCTCCAAACCCACTATGCCCACAGGCAGGATCGGAACGTTGCTGCGCGTTGCAATATAGGCTACCCCTGGACGCGGCGGCCGTAGAACCGTTGCCCAAGCTCCACCCTCGGGGAATATATTCAAAACACCGCCAGTTTTTAGCCAACCTTCGGCCAGTTTCAGTGCGTCACGCGAACCCGTGCCTCGGTGAACCCAAAAGGCGCCCCAAATTTTTGGGAATAAGGCCGCCCAGGCCGGGGCAAATCCAGCGACTGCGCCAGCGATGAAGTTTGTTTTCCAGGGCGTGATACGAATCAGCACAACAGGGTCAGCAAAGCTAAAGTGATTGGCAACCAGGATATAAGGCCCCTTTTTGGGCTGGTTCTCTTTGCCATTGATCTCAAGCTTTGTAAATATGCTCAGGGCAAGATAAATCAGGGATTTGAAAAGTAACCGAATGGGGGCGCGCTTAGGGAAATTGTATTGGGGCATATTGTGCTCTTCTTTGGACTCTAGGATAATTCCAAAAACATTCTAACGCGAAGACGCGAAGTTCGTAAGTCGCAAGGATTTGAAATTGATTTTTCTCCCTTTCTTTGCGTCTTTGCGACTTCGCGTTAATTAATAACTCCACCGCTATCAACTTCGCCTTCTGGATTCTCATCCCAGGGGTAGGCCTCGAACGCCTTGGCCGCCTCACGCAAGGCGGGATCATCGGAATAACTGCCGCGCAACTCCTCGGGCAGCAACTCGGCTATCTCCCGCATAATCGTATGACCAATCTCGTCCAGCTGGTCACGCCGCTCTCGGCCGCGACCAGTGACTTGGAAAGGTCCGAAGGGCTTTCCAATATGGATCACCGGCTTGGCGCGGTTGCGTAATCGAGGCGGGAAAACTTCTGTAAAACTATGCAGTCCAACAGGTAGCAATTTTGCCCCGGTTCGCGCCGCCAGATAAGCTGTCCCAGGGCGGGCAGGGCGCAAAATAGTCGCCCAACTGCCGCCTTCAGGGAAGATGCCCAAAATGCCATCTTGGGCCAGGATCTGCTCCGCGGCTCTCAATGCTTCTGTTGAACCTGTGCCACGGTAAAGCTTGTGAAATCCCCAAAGGGCAGTAAAGTATGGCCCCCAGCGTGGAGAAAAAGGAGGGAAAGCTGCACCGATGAAATCTATCGGCCAGGGAGAGAAGCGCACGAATGCTACGGGATCAAGGAAACAGAAGTGATTCCCGACGACTAGCAAAGGGCCTTCTTTGGGCAAATTCTCTCGTCCGAAAACCTTGACTTCAGCGAATAAGGCCAAAGCTGGTTTGGATAACTGATGCATTACCCAACGCAGAACTCGACGGCGGGGATATTTATACTCAGGCATGTTTTCCCACTTAGAGAGGACAAACTCTGAGCGGAGCGCAGCGAAGTCGAGGAGAGCGAGAATTTAGTAGCATCCTTCGACTTCGCCCCTTCGATTTCTCAGGGGCTCCGCTCAGGATAATAGTAACTAGGTAGTGTTGACATTTCAGACATTTTCTTGAGAAACGAGCGCCATTCGAAAACAGCTTTTTCTAGACAGAAATCCCCAAATGTCAACACGGCCTAATCTACCGCGGCAATAGGCGATTCGACGGCCGCGGAACGCGCCTTGGCCTCATTCACAGCCAACAGGATGATCAAGCCCGCCAGCAAGAAGAAGATGATCGAAACAATGGCCGCCCGCTGCCCGGCGATTTCTGCGGAGAGCAAATCCATACCGCGGTTGGCCGCATAAAAGATGGCTGCTTCAGCAGCGATGATGCCGTAGACAGTTGGGCCAATGAACGAAGATGTTCGTCCGGCGATGGCAAAGAAGCCAAAGAATTCACCGCTGCGACCCTCAGGTGCGAACAGCCCCACCATGGTGCGGCTCAATGACTGCACGCCTGTGAGCGCAAAGCCAGCGAAAGCACCAATCACGAAGTAGCCGTTCAATGTGCGGGTAAAGAGCATCGCCCCAACCACTGCGATCATCATGACCACCGAAAGGATCAATGAGCGCTTATAGCCGAATTTGTCACCGATCACGGCAAAGAGATAGGCCCCGGCAACGCTGGTCACCTGCACGACGATCATGAAGATAATTAACTGCGTCTGGTTCATACCAAAGAGCACCGCGCCGATAATGGCAGCGAAGTCCATAGCCATCAAGATGCCATCGTTATAAATCAAGAAAGCAACAATAAACTTAATGAATTCTCTAAAGTGGCGAATGGAGCGGAAAGTCTTGCCAATGCGCTTGAAGGCAATCGAGATGTAATTCTCTCCCTCAGGCAGTGTCTGCGCCTGGGCACGTTCTTGTATCCAACGGAAAACCGGGATTGCTGAAATGATAAAGAAAACCGATGTAAACACCAATGCCAGCCGCACCACCAGGGTTCCTCCGACGATCACGATCGGAGGCAAGATAATCAAAAGGCACAAGATCCCACCCAACGATCCGATGGCCCATCCGTTTCCAGACACGCGGCCCAGTTCCTCAGGGTCTGCAATCTCAGGAAGCAGGGAGTTATAAAACACCTGTCCACCTCGGTAGCCAATCTCCGCCAAAATGAAGAAAAGCATCCCAATAAAAATATCGCCTTTCTGGACGAAGAAAAGCAGGGCGGTGAAGGTCCAAGTCACAATAGAAAAACCTAATAAGAACTTCTTCTTGGAGGCAGAGAAATCTGCCAAAGACCCTAAGATGGGCGCGATGACTGCCACCACCAGCATGGCAATCCCAACTGATATGCCCCACAATCGCGAACCTTCGGCGCCGCCCACAACTTCCCCCTTGAAATAAGCCGAATAAATAGCTAACAAGACCACCGCAGCATATGCCGAGTTGCCAAAATCATACAGATACCAGGCCAGGTGCTCACGATTCATGGTTTTCAATTTTGAAAACATAAGACCATCCTTTTCTAGGAGAATAATGAATGTGGATCAGAGGATTACCATGGTAAGATTCCCAAATGGTAACACGGCATAATCTTATCATACGAATCTTTCTATCCTTTTTGGGTCTCTAGGAATCGCCGTGGTAAGAGGCCAGGGGCTGTCCCGGAAGGTGTACTCCCGCCCCAAAAAGGCGGTCGAATTGGCGAAA
>CAYQQX010000073.1:0-21012 GCA_964419495.1 uncultured Anaerolineales bacterium | reverse complement strand
CATAGTCTGGCCCAACACTTCCTGATCGATCTCTTCAGATTCGATATGGGCGAGATCTGTCCATGTATTACGCAGGGGCAAGTTGAGCATCAAGGCTGCCTGACCAGCTGTAAACGCCAGGTCTATCAGGGCGGTTTCCTGGCCCCAAAGCTGCGCCAAACCTACGGCGGTGTTGGCCGCGATTGTCGAGACACCCACGCCGCCACGCAATGAGAATACTGCAATCACTTTGCCTTTTTTCTCTAAAACCTGACGTGGCTCCGCGGAAACAGTTTTTCGCCGCAGCAATACACTGACACGCGCCATCAATTCGTCAGGTTCATAAGGTTTAGCAAGATAATCATCAGCGCCAGCTTCAAAGCCTTTGATTTTGTTTTCAAGGTTATCGAGGGCAGTCAATAACAGGATGGGAATTTGTGCTGTTTTGGGGTTTTCGCGCAATCGTTCACAGGTTTCATATCCATCCATATTGGGCATCATGACGTCAGAAATAACCAGGTCAAAATCTTGCTCCTTAGCATATTTCAAGCCTTCTAGGCCATCCTCGGCCATAGTAACCTGGTGACCTGCAGATTCTACAACCTTACGATGGAGTTTTTGGCTAACAAGATCATCTTCAATGATGAGAACGCGTGCTGACATGCTGATTTACTCCTTCTGGTCATGCAATCCTATCAGTGAGCTGAGCATGAATATCATTATACAATTGATTTCTCGCATCTGCAAAGCGATGCCTAGTGCATAGAACTTCATTTTCTTGACGCTTACCGGTGATTATGCTAGTATCTTTTAAGATTGTAGTCATAAAAATTTGTCAATTGGGATCACTAAATTTGGAGATTCTCGTTTTCCATCGATATTAATTCGCAGGGGAACGTTGAGGCTGAAAACGCCCTCGGCATTATCCGTGAAGGAGCAAACAATGATGAAGAAGAATCACATTCTACTCATTGCCATCGTTATGTTACTTGCAATGGTGTTATCTGCTTGTGAGCGTAGTGCTTCATCAGCTATGCCGGGCACAGAAGGTGGAGAAAGTGATTTCCCATTACCCGAATCTGAGATAGGGACACCTTCGGCATTAGAAGCGCTGGAAGCGATTACGACTCAAACTGCCATTGTTGAAAGTGGTGGTGAAGGTGCTGCACCTCAAGATACAGAATCCGCATCACAGGGTGAGGAAGCTGCACCTCAAGCTGAAGAAGCTGCTTCCGCTGCGGAGGGAGTTAGCCCCACAGAGACACCGCAGCCCCAACCCGTTGAGGAGCCTGAGCCGCAAGAAGAGGCGGCCCCCGTCGCTGAAGATTATCCTGTGCCGGATCAATATACACTTAAATCTGGAGAATTCCCATATTGTATTGCCCGCCGATTTGATATTGCACCTGCGGCTTTATTGTCAGCGAACGGTTTATCGTCATCATCTATGACATATCCAGGCACTGTATTGGTCATTCCAAAAAATGCCGGACATTACAACCTAGGTTCACGAGCTTTGCGGTCACATCCTACAACTTATGTTGTGAGATCCGGAGACACAGCCAGTTCTGTAGCTTGCCTCTTCGGGGATGTAGATCCCAGGGCCATCAAGGCTGTAAATGATGTTGGAGAAAATCTCCCTGTTGGGAGAACCATCCAAATTCCGTAGAAATATTGATGAGCATATTCTGAAATGTTCATGAGGAGTGGCCAATTGTATCGGGCTGCTCCTTATCTTTTTCTAGAAGGAAGAGAGCATGCTAAAAACGTTGCGCAGCGAGACAAAGTATAAGGGTAAGGCTTTTTCGGTTCGTTTGGACGAACTTCAGTTGCCTAATGGCAGAACGACGAAACTCGATATTGTTGAGCATGTTGGTGCGGTGACCATATTTCCCATTGATGAAGACGGAAATGTCTGGTTTGTGGAACAGTATCGCCATGCTACTGGAGGAGAGCTGCTGGAACTTCCCGCGGGAACCCTGGAAGAGGGGGAAGATCCTTTGGAGTGTGCCCAGCGCGAAATTCAGGAAGAGATTGGCATGGCGGCAGGAAATTTTGTGAAGTTGGGTGATTTTTTCATGCTGCCTGGCTATTCGACCGAATACATGCACATATATTTGGCCACCGATCTTTCACCTTCAGAATTGCCAGGCGATGAGGATGAGTTCTTACGTGTTGAAAGGGTTCATATCACCAGAGTGCTTGATATGGCTTGGGAGAATAAACTTCGTGATGGGAAAACTTTGGCAGCATTGATGCTGGCTTTGCCCTTGCTAGATATCCCTGCAGAGGGTGAGACCGAGGCAGAATAAATTAGCCTTGGATATTGACAAGATTTCCAAATCTCGCATTTGAACCATTTCAAAACCTAAAAAATTCTCTTCCCTTTTAGATTTCAGCATGGTATAATCCCCAGCCGTCCGCCCAAGGCGTGCTACGCTCGGCGGCTTTATTTTGCAATAAACGTAACTGCTCAGGCTAAAGCCTTCGCAGAAAGATTTTCGAAAAATTGGGTGTGTGGGGTGTGACACACCCCACACACCCAATTTTTCGACTTCCTTTGGTTCGATGTTGAGCAGTTACGATAAAATATCTATAAAGGTAAGCAATCATGAACGAATTGTTGAATGCTGTAAAAGCACCGGATAATCCAAACGTACCTGACCTGAACATTGGTGATACGGTCAGTGTGTTCTTGAGAATCAAAGAAGGCAACAACGAACGTGTCCAAGAGTTCAAGGGTACGGTCATTGGGCAGCACGATAGCACCACCACGCCAACTTTCACTGTGCGCCGAATTGCCAGCAATGGTATTGGTGTGGAGCGTACCTTCCTGACCAAGTCTCCACGCATCGAAAAAGTGACTGTTCACCGTCGCGCGCATGTTCGCCGGGCTAAGCTGTACTACCTGCGTGATCGCACCGGTAAGCGCGCTCGCTTGAAGCAAAAATTCACCAAATAGAATCTAACGCCTTTTTACAAATAGATGTGAGGGGTGTAGCAAAATATCGCTGCACCCCTTTTGATGTTTATGACTATGAACCCACCGCTGATCGGAATCACCACCAAACGACAAACTAACAAATTCGGTTTTCCTGAGATCGCATCACCAGAGTCATATACGCAGGCCGTTCTTAAGGCGGGCGGACTTCCAGTATTGATTCCCTTAGGTTATCCCGAAGAACAATTAAAGCAAATCGTCTCGACTCTCGATGGCATTATTTTTAGTGGGGGTGGTGATGTGCAACCACAAGAGTATGGTTCTGAGATGACGGACAAGGTTCATACCGTCGATACCGAACGCGACCAAGTTGAGATTCAATTGGTTGGGGAGGTCATTGACAGCGGCACCCCATTTTTAGGCATTTGCCGGGGTCAGCAGGTGATCAATGTTGCCCTGGGGGGAACCCTCTATCGCGATATCCTTGATGAACACCCCGATGCCATTGAACACACTTATTACCCCGATTGGCCTTGGGATCATCTTCCTCATTCAGTTGAAATTGAAAGAGACAGCCTATTAGCTGAGGTCTTGGGATCCACCGAAGTTACTGTTAATAGCCTGCATCATCAGGCCATTCGAGAAGTTGCTCCAGACTTGGTGCCTATTGCCTATGCCCCGGACGGCATTGTCGAAAGCGTGGTGCTGCCCGGGCATCCCTTTGGTCTGGCTGTGCAATGGCACCCGGAATGGCTGCCTGAGCTTGAGCCTATGCGAGCGTTGTTTAACAGATTTGTAGACGAAGCAAAAGGTGCCCGCAAAGCGTGAATGCCCCGATTGGTGTATTCGACTCTGGCGTAGGCGGACTTTCAGTACTAAAAGAAATCCGGCGTCAGCTCCCTTCTGAAAACATCATTTTTATTGCCGATCAAGCTCATGTGCCTTATGGGCCGCGTTCGGTATCCCAGGTGAGGGAATTCTCACGAGAGATCACCCGTTTTCTGCTTGCTAAGAATGCCAAATTGATCGTCGTTGCATGCAATACAGCTTCGGCCGCCGCACTGCATTATTTACGGGCGAATTTTCCTGAGGTCACTTTTGTAGGCATGGAGCCAGCTGTCAAGCCTGCTGCCGAGCGCACTCAAAGTGGTATCGTCGGCGTGCTGGCTACTCCTGCAACTTTCCAAGGAACGTTGTACAACTCGGTCGTGGAGCGCTTTGCGCAAGGTGTGAGTGTGCTGACCGATACCTGCGATGGATTAGTCGTTCAAATCGAAAAAGGCGCATTGGATTCCCCTGCAACGCGAACAATTTTGGAGCGCGCTCTACAACCTATGTTGGCGCAAGGTGTGGATCGTGTGGTGATGGGGTGTACGCATTACCCATTTGTGATCCCACTGATTGAAGAAATTGCTGGCCCTGAGGTGGAAGTGATTGACCCTGCTCCGGCGGTGGCGCGCCAGGTTGGGCGTATGCTTGTTTCCCAAGGGCTTCAGGGAGCTGAGCCCAGCCTGGGAACAGTACGATACTTCACGACCGGCGACCCTGTAAAATTAAGTAAGCTGCTCCCAGCCTTGATTGCTGAGGATGGAGTCGTCGAGGCTGCTTATTGGCAGGATGGCCAATTAATCAACACTTGATCTCCTTTTTGGGCTTATCTCCTTGCTTTCCCCAAACTTCAAATCTTACTCTGGCTTCATCCTGATTGGCGTAATCGACCCGTACTACCCCGTAATTGTGTTGAGGATAGGTGAACAGACATTGTTGGTTTTTTAGATGCGCCGATTCAAAAGGATGATACATCCCTGGGATGGCGGCCGTCCAATTTGACTTTTGTTCGAAGGGGCTGGCGCAAAACTCCCAGATGGGGGTCTCGAATCCTGCCGCATCATGGATATCGGCCCGTACGGCATGGGCGGAGTGTAGGTCTCCGGCTAAGAAATAGACGCCCTCAACCTGGTGTTTTGCTATCAATCCTAGCAGTTCTTCACGTTGACTTGTGAAACCTGCCCAGCGGTCATTGGGGATATCAAAGCGTGCTCGATAGAGCAGCGCGCATGAAGTGACAATGAATTTCACTGGGTAAGTATCTTTGCAATCCACCAGCCACTTTTCCAGGGCTTCAACTTGATTCTTGTCTAAAATTGAGATCCCCTTATTGCCTTTTTTGACGCGCATGGTGCGCGTGTCTAGAACGAAAAAGGCTGCCCCACCATAATTGAAATTGTATGCCAGAGATCCTGTTTCATCCAGATCGTAATGGCCTTTCTCTGTTAGCTTGGGTGTTTCAATCCAGCCCCGTGTGTGCATGCCCTGGTGTTCCCAATAAGTTTGCAAGGCTCGCTTTACGCGCTGGCGCGTGATGGCCCATTCTTCTTCTGGACGGAATCTGAGCCGCCGCCCCCAACGTCGCCAAGGTGGGATCTGGGCATATTGGCGAGATTTGTCTGTCCAAGACCAGTCGTCGTCGACTTCGTGATCGTCCAGGATCATATAGGCTGGTATGTTGCGGAGTAAATTTTGGAAATATGCATTACTCCAAGTGTGGTGGTATACGTTTCGATAGTCATCTTCTGAAGTGGAAACCCGCTTCCAGAAACTGTGCTTGAATTTGTCGGCATAGATCTGATCACCCAGCATTAATATAAAGCGCAGGGCATGCCTTTTACAGGCTTCAGATTTGGAACGCATTGCTTCAATTTGATAGAAAATAGCCCCTGGATTTCTACCCTTAGGCAAAAAACACGACCCGAAGACAAAAGAGAAAGATTTCGGTTGCCCATCTTTTGGAGAGGTTGTGAAGGAGCCGCGGTATTGGGAATCTTTATCAGGTAGGGAATCGTTCAGACTAAGTGCGTAATGATAGAGGGTATCAGGCTTGAGCCCCGAGATGGGAACAACTCCCGCGTAACCAGATATATCAGCCAAAGGGATTGTGGATTTGATGTACTTGGCATCACTGAGATCAGGTTTTTCTCCATACCAGGCATGAAGAGTCCCATCCCCTGAAGCGCGCCCCCAAAGGTAAGCGCTATCGTGTGAAAGACCCCCGACAATCGGGCCGAGAATGAGTTTGGACATAGGAATAACCCCTTTAAAACCGCAGATGAACGCGGTTTCACGCGGATATTTAATAATTGTTGACGATACGTTTGATCTGCACTCTTTTCTTGCCGAAGTTTATCAACAAACAAACTTTCATATTTGTAGCCTTGAGGTAATTAAGGCATTGTGCCATATGAACATCATCAAGCTCTTTTACTGCTTTTATCTCTACAAGAACACAATTTTCTACGAGTAGATCTTCTACATAATCCCCCACAACAGCACCATTATATTGAACCTGAATCCGATGTTGCTGCTGGATTTCTAAACCCTTTTGGCAAATGTCAAACGCTAGCGCATTTTCATACACTTTCTCGAGAAATCCTACTCCAAGCGTATTAGAGACATCGAATGCACATCCAATAACAGCTTCTGTAATCTTGTCAATTTCCAATTTGTGTCCCTCCCACAGATTAGGAATAATTGACCATCCCCCATCATTATATCAGCGTCCATCAGCGTTTATCGGCGGTTGGATAACCAACTGAGAAGCTTTTCTGGTTCCCAAGTATTGATCACGTGTTTGGGTTCCACCCAGGCGCGGCGGGCGGTGGCGATACCGAAATGGACCAGGTCGAAATGATCTGGGGCATGGGCGTCACAGTTGATGCTCAGGGGAATACCCAACTCGATGGCCCGGCGGGCGTAAATGTCTTCCAGATCGAGCCGGCTGGGGTGGGCGTTGATTTCCAAAGCGATCCCCGTTTCCGCAACCGTGGCCAGGATAGCGTCCATGTCCAGGTCAGCGCCTTCACGGTCAGGAAGTAGGCGTCCGGTGGGGTGGCCGATGATATCCACATGGGGGTTGCGGATAGCGTTTAACAATCGCTGGGTGACTTTCTGGCGAGGCTGCCCCAGGCTGGTGTGCAGTGAGGCGACAACAATGTCCAGCTCGGCCAACACATCATCGGGGTAATCGAGCGAACCATCGGCTTTGATCTCAACTTCGGTCCCTTGCAGCAGCGTGATCGCATCCCCTAATTCAGCCTGAACGGCATCGATCTCCAGGCGTTGTTCTTGCAAACGCGCTACCGATAGACCGTTGGCAATGCCCAGACTTTGAGAGTGATCGGTGATAGCAAAGACGCGGTAGCCGCGCTGAATGGCTCCTTCTGCCATCTCGCGGATGGTTGCTTTACCGTCGCTCCAGTTGGAGTGAGCATGAAGTTCGGCTATATGGTGTTGAATTTCGATCAATTTGGGCAGTTCACCCGCTTTCGCCGCTTTGACTTCGCCGCGATCTTCGCGCAATTCAGGGGGAATCCATGGCAAACCCAGGGTAGTGTAGACTTCTTCCTCTGTTCCGCAAAGAACTTCACTTTCATCTTCGACACGCTTTAAGGCGTGCTCCGAAAGTGAGTAACCCTGTTTCAGTGCTAATTCACGCAAGCGCACGTTGTGATCCTTAGACCCAGTGGCGTACTGCAAAGCAGTGCCAAAGCGTTCAGGAGGGTGTACCCAAAGTTGCGCACGCAGACCATTGGCAAACTCGACGCTGGATTTGGTGGAGCCATGCCCGATGATTTCGATCACGTCAGGGCGTTCGACGAAGGTTTTCATCACCGGTTCGGATTTTTCGGCCGCGGCCAGGATATCCAGATCGCCGACATCAGCGCGCATACGGCGCAGGCTGCCACCCGCCTCGGCGGCTGTTACGCCTGGGAGATTTCGGAGGAACGATAGCAATTCCTGAGCGAAAGGCCAGGCATCACCCAAAGGCGTCCGTCCAGAACGCCGTGCTAAAGCTTCGATTCCAGCAATGATCTTCTCTTCCGATTTGGCACCCATGCCAGGGAGATTGCGCAGTTCTCCAGCACGGGCTTTTTCTTCGAGTTCTTGGAGTGTTGTAATGCCCAATTCTCGCCAGAAGAGCCCCACTTTTTTGGGTCCTAACCCCTGAACCTGGAGTATATCCGCCAGAGAAAGCGGCACTTCGTCTGCTAGCTTATTCAAATATTCCAATTCCCCTGTAGAGAGCAATTCGTCGATTTTTTCGGCGATGGCTTTGCCCACACCCGGAATATCAGTTAGTTTTCCTTCATTCCAATATTCGTTGACGTCCCGCCCCAGGCTGATCAGGCTGTCTGATGCTTTGCGATAGGCGAGAATTTTATAGACGATCTCACCCTTGATTTCTAGCAAATCACCAATCAATTTGAAAGTATCCGCTAATTGTTGGTTGGAGTAACGAGTTGATTTTTTAGGCATGATTAGATCCCTGGTTATTGTTGGGTGTTGTCTGATCTTTTGAAGAGACCCCCGATAATGACAGATAAAAAGGCCACCAATGCAAATAATACAATTCCAACAACCATCGGTTCGCTTTCGGGGGAAATAACTAAGGGGGTGGGTGAAGGCGTGATCGATGGTGTAGATGTGTTAGGAATGTCAAATGTTACTTGGGGCAGGGTAGGTGTTTGAGTTGGTGTTTGTGAAATATTAGGAGTGGAACTTGGTTCTGGCGTTGTTGCCGGAGTTGTAGCTGTTGGAGTGTAGGCTGGCTTGAGGACAATCTCATCCCCAGGATATATGATGGTGTCCAAAGTCGTTTCGTTGAGTATCAGCACTTCAGCGACTGGTACATCGTAAGAGTTGGCAATGCCGATCAACGATTGACCAGCTTCTACTATGTGGACGATGGCTCCATCGTCGCGCGGTGTGGATTTTGCAAAAGGAATTTCAGTTGGACCACTGGGTTCATTGGTAGTATCGGAAGTGTCGTTTGATGTTTCACCCGATGAACTCCCCGGCGCGCCGACATAGTAACCAGTATCGACGGTGTAAAAAACGTAGCCATCGGCATCTGCGACACCGGCCCCGATGAAAAGCGCGGCCGGGTTGAGCATGGTGTGTAGGTGCAGGCTATCCTGCCAATACTGGTAGATGGCTGTGTTGATGGTCATGGTCATACCCCCGGCGATGTTTTCGGAAACAAAGATCTGTGCGCCATTACCGAAGCCGAAAGCAGTCGCCCGGTCAGATGGGCGTGATCCCCCCGAGCCTGTGTGAGTCACTGTGCGAATGGATGCCTGGTAATCGCTGTGGGCTTGCGCCGCAGCCATCAGGGCACTGTCGATTTGCAAAGCAGGGAAACCCTGCGAGGTGCGAAAGGCATTTACTGCTGCAACGACTGCATACGGGTCTTCGACCTGGGCTGACTTTGGAGGCAAATTTAGACTCAGAGAAAACAGGATCAACCCAAACAAGAGTATGTGTGTCCACTTTTTCATTTCGCCCCAATGATACTTCAAAAGAAAAAGACCCTAAAGGTCTTTGCAAAGCACTCCGAGCATGGTGAAGGAGACTCGCACAGGGATGAATCCCCTGTGCTACCAATCAACGCCCGATTGCCGTAGGCACGCCTGCCCCGCCGAAGGCGCGCCGTTGGCGAGTGCCGCAAAATGTGGCGATCGGGCTAACCAGATTTATCTGGTGCCGTCTTATAGCCCGGAAACTTCATTTCCGGGCGTTCAAGATTGTCTTGACAATTTTTCATAGTTCAGTGTTTACAACAGCACCAACTGAATCACAGTCCCCATAAACACCCCAATCCCCAATCCGGCCAGCACATCGGAGACATAGTGTACACCCATCGCCACTCGGGCGATGGCAACCAGGGGTGCCCAAATGACCAGTGCAAATGCAAACCAAACAGGGCCGAGGCCAACAGCCATGGTCGCCAACATGAAGGCCCGAGTAGCATGACCAGAAGGGAAAGAATGCGGATCGGTGGTACGGTAAATATCGCCCCAATCTCCCTCGGGTCGCTGCCGACGGATGGCAAATTTCAGGCCTAAGACAATCACTGCAGTGATGATGATGGCCATGATTAAGATTGTCGCCCGCCAACTCCAGGTTGGTGTTCCCCGCCACCACACCAGCGCCAGCACGGCAATACAAAACCAAGAATCCCCCGAGTGGGCAAGAAAGGCGGCCATAGTTCTCAGCATTCCAGGGGATTCGGCTACCCGCATTTGCTTTGAGATGCGGGCGTCGAGAGCTAATAGATTTTCGAAGTTCATGCAGCGACCTGGGCCTCCAGATCTGCACGCAAGATTTCTAATTGGTGGGGTTTGTCGACATCCATAGCCGGTTCAGCATAATCCCAGACAATTGGTCTTCCGGTTATATTTAGTTGCTTGGTGACACGCTCTACTGCCCCTTCTAGAGACAGTCGCCCCATAAGCAGCAAGAGCAAAGTCAATATGCCAATCGATGCGGCCTGTTTGAGCGGGCTTTTGCGCTTACCGATCAATTCTTCCCACATGGCCAGATGCTCGGGGTCAGTAACCATGGTTTTATGGGCAATGTGAATATCCGCACCGCAAACATGCATATCGGCCAATTTGGTGAAGGTGCGGTTAGAGCCGGGGTAACGCGCTTCCATGACCTCGCGCTTGACGATACCATAGTAGATATCGACCTGGGTTTGCATAGCTGATTCGATCAGCCAATCGACCATTTCGCCACTGATGCCTGGGATATCGGACGAAACGCTCAATACGTACTCTGCCTGAGGATTGATCTCCAGCACCTTGTAGATCCCAGCAACAATATTTTCCAACATGCCACCCTGATTGGACACATAATGAACTGGCTTTTTGCAGGTAATGTTGTTGTCTTCTGACAATCCTATAATTGTAACGCTGTCAACTTGCTCTGCTTCGCCAAGGGCGTCTAAAACCCACTGGATCATGGGTTTGCCGGCAATTTCGAGCATCGCTTTGGAAATGCCCTGGGTGAACTCATATAACGGTTGATCTGGCTTTGGGATGCCCCCAGCCATAAGTATAGCGTCCATGTTAATTCAACTCCTGTAGCTGGGGCTCAAAATTGAGTTGATCGATTAACTCGTCGTATTCTTCCCAGGTAAGCGGACGCTCTTTTCCAGAGATGGCCACCAGCGCGGCTTCCATCATATTCGTGCCGAAGGAGCGACCATCCAGCACGGGTGTGGTAGTGACCAGATACTTCACGCCCAGACTTCGGAACAATTCGACATCCTCGGGGGTGGTGGTATTGGTCACGATGACCTTGCCATTCATGTCATCGGGCATATGTTTCTTGACGTAATGACAATCCCCGGCGATGACTGTGGCCCATTGGTAAATATCTTCATATTTGGGAACGCGTTCGTCTTGTTTTTCGCCGGTGGGGTAGAGCATCTCGAAGGGGAAGAAACGCGTCACAATAGGGATCAGGATTTTGGCCAACAGCCGCAAACCACCCAGGGTTTTTATTTTTATAGGAATATCCAATGCGAACATCAGATCGCCGAAGACAGTTTCATAACCGCCTTCAACAAAAGATTTAGACAAACCCCAACGGTCAACACCCAGGGTGATGAATACTGTGCGGCCATGTTCTTTGATATAGTCCCCGAGCTTCTCATCTAAAAAAGCAGGTGATTTATTTTCTAAAGTATTCTTTAATCCGCCGCCGTCTACTACGGGCGTTTTCTCCACGAAGCGCACCATCGGTTTGACCGAATGGAAGGGGTAGAACTTGCCATCTACGAGTGCGCCCAGATCCGCACCACCAACGCCGAATGCATCCACGGTACCATCCAGTTCTTTATAGAGTTGGGCGGCTTTCTCCATGTCACCATCGGTACCAATGCGTTCAATGCTAATCTGTTGACCTAGCAGTTCGACTTCAACAGCTTTATCCCGCTTTGATGAGCCTATGCTTACACTAACCGCTCGCTTCATAACAATACCTCCTCAATAAAAACAAATGATGTGGCCTCTTACCACGGCGATTCCTAGAGACCCAATGATGTCATGGCATCAGTATACACTGTTTTCTGGGTAGGAACCAGTTGCTTGACATTCTACTTTTCCTTTGCTAAAATCTCTGAAATTTAGTCTTACCTAAAAAAGGATTTAGCCAATGCGTGACGAACTGACCCACGCCGTTGAAGACTACTTGAAAACCATATACGATCTGTCACTCACCTTCAAGCGTGCCAGCACAACCCAAATTGCCGAAGTCTTGGATATTGCTCCAGCCTCGGTGACAGGGATGATCAAGAAGCTCGCCGGAACCAAGCCCCCCCTGGTTGAATATCAGAAACATCGGGGCGTAGTGCTGACACCTGATGGTGAGAAAGTTGCCCTGGAAATCATCCGCCATCACCGGTTGTTGGAATTGTTCCTTCACCAGACTTTAGGATATTCCTGGGACGAGGTCGACGCCGAGGCCGATCGCCTGGAACATGTCATTTCTGAAGAGTTCGAAGAAAGAATTGCCCACGTTTTAGGCAATCCAACCCATGATCCCCACGGTGATCCCATCCCCACAAAAGATCTTGAAATTCCCACCCATGCCACGCTGTGCTTGAGTCATTTAAGACCCGATGAGCGCGGAACCATACAGCGCGTGCGTGATACAGACCCCGAACTGCTGCGTTATTTAAGCGAGCAAGGCATTGTCCCTCAGGCAAACTTCACGGTTACTGGATATACGCCTTTTGATGGCAATATAACACTGCTTGTGGACGGGTGCGATAATCCCGTAGTGTTGGGCACGCGCATCACGCAGCAGATATTTGTGGATAAAGAGTAAACCATGCATAAAGATATTCGCGTTCTGATCGTTGAAGATGATCCTTTCGCTCGGGATTTGATGTCCTTGTTGCTGACACGTGATTGGCGCACACGCGTGATTGGTGAAGCAACGGATAAAAAAGGATTGGTGGATTTTTTGTCTCAAGGGGATTCCAAAGTCGATGTGGTGGTACTGGACACAGAGATCCCAGGTTCCCCAATCCTACCTTTTGAGTTGGCTGCCATGACCCAAGAGATGTCTACTTCCCCAGCCATCTTGTACACAGGTACCAAAGCATCCTTAGAGCCGCTGAAACAAATTCTCAAAGCTGGCCGCGGTGGCTATGTTCTCAAAGGTGAGTTGTTGTATGCATTGGGTGCCGCTGTCGCAGAAATTTGCAAAGGACACTTTGTGATCACCCCTGGCGTTCAGAATGTAATTGATGATGCCTCCTTGCCTTCCGGGCTGCGCATCATGGATGGCCGCAAGAAATGGTCTGCGTTTACCCCGCGTGAACGGGAAGTCATCCGCCTGGCGATGATCTTCAACCTGGCCATTCGTGATATGGCTGATGAATTGGTGCTAAGTCCCGGTTGGGTTTCC
The DNA here is from genome assembly GCA_964419495.1 of uncultured Anaerolineales bacterium. Lineage (GTDB taxonomy): Bacteria > Chloroflexota > Anaerolineae > Anaerolineales > UBA11858 > NIOZ-UU35. The sequence goes on along the minus strand of CAYQQX010000073.1, from coordinate 7,838 downwards.
GAGCTCGTCAGCACCATTTATTTGAAACTTGGTTTACGGGAGATTCTTACGGGTGAAGCCGCGTTGGAGAATTACTTCACCGACGAAGCTGTTCTGGAACACTGCCGAGAGATTACCAAACGTGGTGAAGCCGTTGAAGGCGAACGGAAATTGCGCAAAGCCCCCTGGATGTCAACGCTGGCTTTCCACCTTTTGACCATCCCAGAGGTTAAAATACTTTAAGATTGAAATTTAGGTTCACCTAAATCCCCCAAATTATATAGGTATACCTCAGGAGCAACGGGAGCATAATGGAGAGCACCCTCCTCCCAAAGGATTACAATGATTTTCAAGAACTTACTTCGACGCAAGGGGCGAACAATACTGACTGCATTGGGCATCGCAATCGGTGTTGCCGCCATAGTGGGATTAGGCGCGCTGGCCAATGGGCTGGCAGCCGGCTACGATTCCTTCTTGACCGGAAGTAAGGCCGATTTGATTCTCAGCCAGCCCGATGCATTCGATGTCAGCATGAGCACCGTCGACGAAAGCGTCAGCCAAGAAATCGACGATATGTCAGAGGTTTTGGCCGCCAGCGGCATGTTAGAGGGCATGGTCCAGGCTGAACAGATACCGCTTTTCTTTGTCTTTGGGTATCCTGAGGATAGCTTTATCCTTGGTCGGTTCAACATCATCGAGGGAGCCGGGCTCGATTCGCGAGAAGTTCTTCATACCCGTGGGAAACCAATGCTTTTAGGCTCTGGCTCTGCTGAAGCGCTGAACAAACAAGTCGGAGATACACTTCGCATCCAGGATCGTGTCTTTCGCATAGTGGGTATTTACGAAACTGGCGCCACGTTGGAAGATAACGGGGCTGTTCTACCGCTTAGAGATGCTCAAGAGCTGCTTGGACGGTTGCGCCAGGTCAGCATTGTATATATCCAGCTCAAAGATGCCAGCTTGCAAGACCGCGTTCAAAGCCGCGTCGAGCGCCGTTGGCCAGATCTTTCGTTGAGCACAACCGATGATTTTGCCGACAAGCAGATGATGGGCGATATCATGAAAGCTTTCGTTTGGGTCATCGCTGGATTAGCCATTGTCATTGGTGGTGTGGGTATGATGAATGCGCAGTTGATGGCAGTGGTTGAACGCACGCACGAAATCGGTGTACTACGTTCAGTTGGCTGGAAGCGCGGCCGCATTATGCGCATGATCTTAGGGGAATCCATGATCGTTGGCTTGATTGGTGGCATCGTTGGGATTGCCTTGGGCTGGTTTTTGATAGCTTATTTTGAAGAATTCGCCGGTTTCTTTGGCGCTTCTAGGAGCAGTGTTACCCCAGAAATCATTCAAAAGGCACTTCTTACCGTGATGGTGTTGGGCTTTGTAGGTGGTGCTTATCCTGCCTGGAGAGCTTCACGTATGCCTCCCATTGAAGCCCTGCGCTACGAGGGGGGCACTTCTGGCTCGAAAGCACGCCGGTTACCTGTTGGTGGAATGGCAATACAGAGTTTGTGGCAACGTTCAGCCCGTACCTTGTTGACCTTGGGCGTGATTGCCATTACGGTTGGCGGGATTATCGCTCTTGAAGCGGCAGTTTCTGGCATGATGGATACCTTTGCAGATATGAGCGCAGATTCCGAAATTATGGTCCGTCAAGCCGGTGTTGCCGACACCGAATACAGCGCGTTGGATGAACGCGTTGGTGATAAAATTGCCGCTTTTCCCGAAGTAGCCCATGTCAGCGGTATGGCTTTTTCCGGGACTGTACTGCCGGATTCAGGCGCAGTTTTCATCATGTTGGGGTATGCGCCCAATGAATATGCCATCAGGCAATTCAATATCGTCGAAGGCGAGCGCATTGCTACCAATCGTCAGATCATGCTTGGTAGCATGATGGCTGAGGCCATGAAACTCTCTGTGGGCGATACACTCGAACTCAGCAGCAATCGTTTCAAAGTGGTCGGTATTTATGAATCGGGTGTTACCTGGCAAGAAATGGGCGGCGTGACCACCTTGCGCGATGCCCAAAACTTTATGGGACGCCCTCACAAAGTTGGTATGATGATGGTCAAAGTGCATGATCCTGAGCAGGCTGAAACGGTGGTAGCGAAAATTAATACCCAAATCCCCGATGCCCATGCTAGTTTGAGCGGCGAGTTTGCCCAAGAAATGCCCGATATGTCCAATGCCAATGCCATGTTAGGTTCCATTTCGTTCCTGGCAATTTTTGTGGGTGGTGTGGGTGTGCTTAATACTATGTTGATGGCCGTCATGGAACGCACGCGCGAGATCGGCGTGTTTCGAGCCTTAGGCTGGCGACGCTGGCGCATCTTGCGCTTGATCTTAACTGAAGCTTTGATGTTGGGATTGATGGGAGGGGCCATTGGAATTGGTTTGGCATTTGTACTCTTCAATGCTTTCAATGCTATACCAATTTACAATGGCATGCTGTCAGCGCGCTGGGAACTTGACATTTTTATGCGGGCGATTGCGGTTGCACTGGGTTTGGGATTGTTGGGAGGCCTATATCCGGCCTTCCGAGCCACACGCTTGCAGCCGGTCGAGGCATTAAGGTATGAATAACATGTTTAGAGAAAAAAGCTGGGTAAGAAGCCAACCGCGATGGCTTCAAATGGTACATCCCCCAACGCGGCGATGCCCTGAGCTCAGTCGAAGGGTTGGGCTGCCATCCGAATATCAATATGAGTAACAAAATCTAAATATGATCTTCAAGAACTTACTTCGACGCAAAGGACGTACAATACTGACTGTTTTGAGCATCGCCATTGGTGTAGCGGCCATTGTGGCATTAGGTGCCTTGGCCGATGGGGTTCAGGCAGGGTATGACTCCTTCCTAACCGGCAGCAAAGCCGATCTGGTGATCAGCCAACCCGAAGCTATGGATGTCAGCCTGAGTATTATCGACGAATCGATTGGGCGAGAAATGGCTGTCATGCCTGAGATTGCTGAGATCAGCCCCATGATTCAAAGTTTCGTACAGACTGAGGATGTCCCTTATTTCTTTATTTTTGGCTATCCCGAAGACAGCTTCGTATTGGGTCGCTTTACGATCATCGATGGGGTTGCACTTGATAGCCGAGAAGCACAACGCACCCAGGGCAAACCCCTGATCTTAGGTGCCTCAGCCGCCGAAGTCATGGAGAAGAAGGTAGGCGATACGCTGCGACTCACGGAGAGTGTTTTCCGCATTGTAGGCATCTATGAAACTGGTAAGGATTTAGAAGATAGCGGTGCCGTTCTGCCCCTTGATGGAGCGCAAGAACTTTTGGGCATGCAGCACAAGGTAAGTTTGTTTTATGTTCAACTTAAAGACCCCAACTTGGGCGCTCGCCTTGAAGAGAGAGTGGGTCGTTTGTGGGATGACGTTGCTATCAGCAGCACCGAGTCGTATGCTGATAAACAGTTAATGGGCAATTATATGCAAGGGTTTGCCTGGTCTATCGCTGGGCTTTCCATCGTCATTGGCGGTATTGGGATGATGAACTCTCAGCTGATGGCCGTGATGGAGCGCACCCGAGAGATTGGTGTCCTACGTTCAGTAGGTTGGAACAAACGCCGCATATTACGCATGATATTGAGCGAATCATTACTTGTTGGTATCTTAGGGGGTTTGCTGGGCATCGTTTTGGGGTGGTTGATGCTGGTTGGGGCAGGAGACGCGCTGAGTTTCTTTGGCGCTTCTGCCGATAATATCCGCCCTGCCATCTTGATCCAAGCTGGGGTCACCGTCATGGTTTTGGGATTTGTAGGAGGGGCTTACCCTGCCTGGAAAGCCTCTCGCATGCAGCCGGTAGAAGCGCTGTGCTATGAAGGTGGCAGCGCAGGCAAGGCGCGTCGTTTGCCAGTCGGCGGCATGCCGATCCAAAGCCTCTGGCAGCGTACTTCTCGGACATTGCTGACTTTGAGTGTGATCGGTGTAACCGTCGGTGGCATCATGGCCTTAGAAGCGATGGTGCGCGGCACCATGGATATGGTATCAAGCATGGGTGGTGACGCTGAAATCATGCTTCGTCAGGCTGGGATTGCCGATACTGGGTACAGCACCATAGACCAGCGGGTTGGCGCTAAAATCGCTTCGTTGTCCGAAATTGAGAACGTCAGTGGGGTTATTTTCTCTGCCACGGCCATGCCTGATTCGGGCATGTTTTTCATTTTTCGAGGGTTGGCACCGAACGAATATGGAATTCAACGCATAAATGTTGTCGAAGGCGAACGGTTAACGACTAATCACCAGATCATGCTGGGGCGTATGATGGCAGATAACATGAACGTGGGCGTAGGCGATACCATCGAATTGATGAGCAGTCGCTTCCGTGTGGTCGGCATTTACGAGAGTGGTACAGGATTTTATGAGTTAGGGGGGGTGGTTTCTTTACGAGATGGTCAAACCCTGATCGGAAAACCTCGTAAAGTAAGCCTCTATATGGTCAAAGTGAAAGATCCATCTCAAGCGGAAGAAATTGTCGAGATGATCAACACACGCTTCCCCGAAGTATATGCGGCCCTAACCGGTGAATTTGCAAATCAAATGCCCGATTTCGAGGCATCCAATGCTATGATGGCAGGTATTTCATTCCTGGCCATTGTTGTTGGTGGTGTGGGCGTGATGAACGCCATGTTGATGTCAGTTTTGGAGCGCACTCGTGAGATCGGTGTGCTACGAGCATTAGGCTGGCGCCGTGTGCGCATCCTGAGGATGATAATGACCGAGTCTTTACTATTGGGAATCTTCGGAGCCATTGTTGGAATCTTGGTTGCCTTTGGGTTGGGTGATCTGTTGATACGAGCACCCGTGATGGGCGACCTGCTCCAACTCCGTTGGGAGATCGATATTTTTTATAGCGCCATTGGATTAGCCATTTCTTTGGGTGTGCTGGGAGGCTTTTATCCTGCTTTCCGCGCTACCCGATTACAGCCCGTAGAGGCTCTTAGATACGAATAATAAAATCTTAAGGAGATATTCATGAAGAACAAAAAACTTATCATCACCATAATTGGGGCATTAGTTGCAACGCTGCTATTTGCTGGATGCGATAGCATCGCAGGGCTGGCAGAACCTACTCCGACACCTGAGCCCGTGGTTCAGGATTACACCCCTGTGGTAAGTGCCACAGGCAAGATCCTGCCCGAGGAATTTGCCACGCTCAGTGTTAGAACAGCTGGTGTGGTTGCTGAAGTGCTGGTGGGAGAGGATGATGTCGTCACTGCTGGGCAGGTTTTGGTGCGCTTGGAAGGAACGGAGAACCTGGAGGCCGCTATCGCGGCAGCTCACTTTGAAGTCGTTTCTGCACAACAGTCTTTAGACGCCCTTTATGATGACCCCGAGTTGGCGCTGGCACGCACGCAGCAAACCATTGTCGATGCCCAGAAGACCATCGAAGATGCTGAACGCCGTCTCAGGAATTTGTCGCAAACGGCTTCTCAGGCCGATATCGATCAGGCCTTTGCTAACATGGTGCTGGCCAAAGACGAACTTGATAAAGCAGAAGAGGATTTTGAACCCTATGAGGATAAAGCTGAAGACGACCTCGGCAGGGCTAACTTCCTCAGCCGACTGGCTCAAAAGCAAAAAGATTACGATGCAACAGTGCGGCTCTATAATGCTCTCTCTGGACTGGGTGATGACCTGGACATTGCTGAAGCACAATCCGACCTGACTTGGGCGCAAGCTCAACTGGCCGTAGCGCAGCGCGACTATGAGATCTTGCAAGAAGGACCTGATCCCGATGATGTTGCCGTGGCAGAAGCTCGCCTGGCAAATGCTGAAGCACAGCTTGCTGCAGCTGAAGCTGCCTTAGATAATTTAGAATTGATGTCACCTTTTGATGGCACAATAGGTGATCTCTATATTCACAGCGGAGAGTGGGTTTCACCGGGCCAAGCGGTTCTGCTTTTAGCCAATTTGGGTCATTTGCGAGTAGAAACCACCGACCTCAATGAGATCGATGTTGCTCAACTGAAAATCGGTGATACCGCTATTGTGACTTTTGATGCTCTGCCCGATGTGGTCATCGATGGAACTGTCACCCGCATTGCCCCCAAAGATTCCGAAGGCTCTGGTGTGAATTATCCTGTTGTGATTGAGCTTGCCGAAATCCCAAATGGGTTGCGATGGGGCATGACCGCATTTGTGGATGTGGAGATTGAAGAGTAGGCGCTTGGAGAAAAATATGAGCGAATCAAAAGAATCTCCCAATGGCTACCTGATCGAAATTCAAGATCTGTCGCGTATCTATGGCGATGGAGAAGAAATCCGTGCTTTAGATGGCGTTAGCCTAAAGATTAAACATGGTGAATTGGTAACCGTGATGGGCCCCAGTGGTAGCGGGAAAAGCACGTTGCTTAATATGATTGGTGCATTGGATAAACCCACCAGTGGCCATGTCATGATTAATGGAAAAGATTTGGCCAAGATTCGTAATAAAGATAAATTCCGCGCCCAAACGGTTGGGTTTGTGTTCCAACTGCATAACCTAATCCCCACACTGACGGCCCGAGAGAATGTGGAAGTGCCTATGATGGGGCAGCGCAACCTTTTTGCTCGACGGAAGCGCTCTAAAGAGTTGCTGGAATTAGTTGGCCTGGGTGATCGCATGCGACATCTTCCTAGCCAGCTTTCGGGCGGGCAAAGGCAACGTGTGGCAGTCGCTCGAGCTTTGGCCAATAACCCCTCTTTGATCTTGGCGGATGAGCCCACTGGCAGTCTCGACACCGAAGCGGGTCGTGCTTTGATGGCGCTTCTGCACGAACTCAATGAGAGCCAGGGTACTACCTTTATCGTTGTGACCCATGACCCTGCTGTCGCCCGCCAGACCAATCGTGTGGTGGTATTAGAAGATGGCAAAATCTTCCGCGAAGATATCATTGGATCGCCTGTTGAAGAGGATTTAAAGATGTGGCGTCACTCAGGTTTGGGACGACGCATCGTCGAAGGCGATGACGATGGCGCCTTGGAAGAGTTGGAATTGCCCGACAAGAAGATCAAGGCAGTCAAATCACTGTTGGAGAAAGCGCATTAAGAAAGACCGCCGACCGCTGACAGCCGTCCGCCGTCTGTGGTCCGCGGTCTGTTAAGCAGATTTCGGAAAGAGTTTAGAAATGAAATTCATACTTCAACCGAAATCTGCTCAGGCTGTGCGGTCAATTGTCATGGTTTTTGTAAAGCGACAAACCACACAGCACTTAATTGATGTAACTTGGAATAAGTAGTATGAAATCAATTCTAAAAGGTATTTTTAAATCAAAAGGTGAACCGATCATCATCGTGTCTGGGCTACCGCGCTCGGGCACGTCGATGGTGATGAAGATGCTCGAGGCGGGAGGTATTTCCCCGCTGACAGACCATATCCGCACCGCCGATGACGATAACCCCAAAGGTTATTATGAATTCGAACGCGCCAAGAAACTCAAAGAAGGCGATGTGGCCTGGCTCCCGGAAGCGCAAGGTAAGGTGGTCAAGCTGATCGGCGCACTACTAGTTGAGTTGCCAACAAATTATGAATATCGAGTGTTATTCATGCGCCGCAATATCGAGGAAGTATTGGCCTCACAGACCAAGATGTTGGAGCGCCGCGACGAGGAGAAAAAAGTTGACGACGAGACCATGGCGGTGCTATTCCAGAAGCATATCAAACAGGTTGAAGATTGGATGGATAAGCAATCCAACTTGCGCTATGTTGATGTTAATTACAATGCTATGCTGGAGGACCCCCTTCCTCAAGTCGAACAGATTAATCGCTTTCTGGGTGGCGAGTTAGACGCGGCAGCTATGGCAGCCGTTGTAGACCCAGAACTTTATCGGCAGAGAAAGTAGAGAAGTTGGATGGTTAGTTAGG
>CAYQQX010000072.1:0-21167 GCA_964419495.1 uncultured Anaerolineales bacterium | reverse complement strand
CGGTGATCAATGCGCGCAGCGCCCCCGAAGATCATCCTGCTCTCGAAGAGATGTTCGGTAATCACTGTGCAAGCTGCCACACCGATTGTGGCGATTGTCATGTCAGTCAGCCAACACCAGTTGGGGGTGGTTTCATTGATGGGCATCTCTTCAATGCCACACCATCCTTGACCCGCAACTGTACAGCCTGTCACGGCAGCCGTGTGGGCAATGAATATTTGGGTAAACATGAAGATTTAAAAGCCGATGTTCACTTCCGCAAGGGACGCATGAAGTGTACCGATTGTCATGGTGCCGCAGAAATGCATGGTGATTATGCAGCCTTGGGCATGGAAGAAACCCCTGACCATCGCTATTCGGGGGGCATGCTGCCCTCCTGTACAACTTGCCATGAAGTAGAAAACATGAGCACTCAGACGAACGTGGTCAATCACAAGGTTCATGGGCAGGTTGCTTGCCAGGTATGTCACTCGGTGGCCTACACCAGTTGTGATGGCTGCCACGTTCAAGTTAATGAAGAATCAGGCAAGCCTTACTTCTCAACTGAAGGTTCTTATCTAACATTCTACATTGGTCAGAATCCGCTTCAGAGTTCAGACCGCCCTTACGAGTATGTCACACTACGCCATATTCCAGTGGCTCCCACCAGCTACGCATATTATGGGGCCAATCAGCCCAATTTTGATGCGCTGCCCACCTGGGCTTATGCAACCCCTCACAACATTCAACTGCAAACACCCCAAACGGAGTCCTGTGACTCCTGCCATGAAAACGCGGATATTTTCCTGACTGCAGATAAAGTCAATGCTCAGGAACGAAATGCCAATCAATCTGTGATCATTACGGATATTCCCGAACTGATCATGGATAGTTTTGGAGACGAATAAGTCAGTACGTAGCTAATTTCTAATACCTAAAAAGGAGAATAAAATGAAAAAGAAGCTACACGTAGTACTCTCGCTGCTCATTCTTACGAGCATGCTGGTAGCCGCCATGCCCGTGTTTGCGGATGGGCATATTGGCACAATGAAGGCTGCCTACAGCACTATGCTGGGAAGCATGGTGGGCTACAACACCGTCAAGGCCGACGGCCTGTTGGTGGAAATGGCTGAAGATGCGCCTCCCTTCTTGCTCGATGTTCGCACAACCCCCGAGTTAGAAGAGAATGGCCACATCGAAGGCGCCGCACATATCCAGTTGGCTGACCTGGCCAAAAACCTGGATCTGCTGCCTTCCTTCGATACCCCCATCGTTGCTTACTGTGGCAGCGGTTGGCGCGCGACAATTGCCATGACAGCCCTGCATGGAATGGGTTGGACCGACGTGCGCGCCTTCAAGACCACCTTCGCTGACTGGGTTGCTGCTGGCAACCCCGTTGCTGAGGGTGTTCCCGAAGCTGTGGCATTGAACGCTGCTGAACCCAATGCCGGCGTTGTGGCCGAAATTGATGCTGCGCTCTCCGCCTATGGAGTAAAGCCCTATGGGGTCGCAACTGCAGAGGCGCTCAACACTGCCTTGGTTGATAATCCTGAAATGATCGTCATGGACGTGCGCCGCACCAGCGAATGGACTGGCAAAGGCGTCATCGATACCGGTGATGTCGAATTGATCAGCATTCCTCTGGAGCGCTTCATTGCTCAAATGGCTCTCTGGCCTGCTGATAAAGATGCTCAGATTGTGATCTATTGCGGCAGCGGTCACCGCTCCACCATGGCCATGGAAATTATGTGGTCCTTGGGTTACACCAACGTTTCCAGCCTGAAAGGCGGATTCGGTGGTTGGGCAGAGGCTGGCTATGCAACAGCTGAGTACGCAGCTCCTAGTTTTGATGCAGCTTATGCTGATATGCTTGCCAATATGGCCGGGTACAACACCGTCAAGGCCGATGGTTTGCTAGTCGAGATGGCTGAGGATACGCCTCCCTTCTTGCTCGATGTTCGCACAACACCCGAGCTAGTAGAGAATGGACACATTGAAGGGGCCGTGCATATTCCTTTGGCTGATGTTGCTGCCAATCTGGATCAACTTCCTGCCTTCGATACCCCCATCGTTGCTTATTGTGGCAGCGGCTGGCGTGCCACCATTGCCATGACCGCACTGCATGGATTGGGCTGGACGGATGTTCGCGCTCTCAAGACCACCTTTGCCGATTGGGTCGCCGCTGGCAACCCGGTTGCTGAAGGTGTTCCCGAAGCCGTTGCGTTGAATGCCGCTGAATTTGATCCCCAAACTGCCATCTTCAAAGATGCAACCTTGGGTAAATTCGGTGTCAAGCCCTACGGAGTGATCGCTGCGGATGCCCTCAATACCGCACTGGTCGAAACCCCCGAGATGTTCGTCGTTGACGTACGTCGCGCCGAGGAACTGGAAGAAAAGGGCATTGTCGATGTTGGCGAAGCTGCTTTTACCCACATCCCCTTGGAAGAGTTCATCGCCCAGATGGCCAACTGGCCTGCTGAAAAAGATGCTAAAGTTGTCGTTTACTGCGGCAGTGGGCATCGCTCCACTATGGCAATTGAGATTCTGTGGGCTTACGGCTACACAGATGTTTCCAGCCTAAAGGGTGGCTTCGGTGGATGGGTTGAAGCAGAATACCCCGTCGCTGAGTATGCTGCTCCCTAATCGGGCAGACTTCTGAAGTTTGTTATATCAATCCTGGTTTCTCTCTCCGTAGAGAAACCAGGATTTCTATTTAACCCAATTTTTTTTGTAAAGCCTTGCTTATGAGCAAGGGTCTCTAGGAATTACCGTGGTAAGGTTCCACATTTGGGGGTGGGGGGCGTGCGAAGCACGTCCCATACCCCCAAATGAACTGTCTCTCACGGGAGTTTCCAAAGAACCATGAGCAAATGTAGGAAGAAATAATCTGCTTATGGTTTAATAGATATGTCGATTGACACCAATGAGCTTATCAAATTTCATCTCCGGAATTGCTGCAAAATATTCTTCTCTTCGTTCCAGCCTGAGAGCCAGGGTGGCTTTCGGTGTTGCTTTGCCGGTGATGGCATTGATGATCGGGGTGTCTATTATTCATTCCTGGCGTGAATTAGCGTTAATTGAAGAACAAATTCGGTCATCTGCGATTCAATTGGGGGACGTATTGAATTTCAGTATTTCTCATGCCATGATTATTAAAGATGAAGGACATTTGTTGTCATCTTTTTCAGATGTTAGTGAGCTTGAAAATGTGCATTTAGTCCAGATCATTGGGGTAAGTGGACAAGTTTTGGTAACCAGTGAAGAAAATTCACAACAAGCTCCCATATCCATTGAAGACCCAGAGTGCCGGGCTTGTCATCAACATTCACCAGGTTCCCTGCCTCGAGCAGTTGAATTGCAAACGCAGACTAATATTCTGCGTATATCCACACCCATCTCAAATTCCCCAGAATGCCTTGAATGCCACGAAGAGACAGATCATCATTTGGGGGTTTTGTTGATTGATATGTCTCTAAGCGATGTTCGTTCTCATGTTAAGGAAGATTTGTGGATAGATTTTGCAATAACCGTTTTTGCTACGCTGATAATTTCTGTAGGGTTGTTCCATCTCCTTGATCGGATAGTGGTGCGCAGGATTGAGGCTTTAAGGGAGCCTCTAACCGCATACGCTGCGGGTAATTATTCTGTACGTCTCGAAAAGAGTGCTGAGATTGAAGATGAGATATGCCAACTTGTTGAGACGTTCAATCAAATGGCTGATGAGATCGCGCGGAATGCCCTTGAGATAAATGAGCGCAGCAAAGTTCGTCAAATGGCCATCGTCGATGAAAGAGAGCGCATTGCTCGCGAATTGCATGATGGCGTAGCGCAAGTATTAGGCTACGTGACGACCAAGTCCAATGCTGTGCGCATCATGATGGAAAAAAATCGTTTGGATGATGCGGATAGGCATTTGCAACAACTTGATAATGCGGCTGCCGATTTATTTGTGGATATCCGCGAAGCGATCTTAGGTTTGAGAGTTACCAGTCAGGTGGATTCTGATCTGTCGGAAGCTTTGGATGATTATGTCCAACAATTCAACCAGATGAGCGAAGTAAATGCTCGGTTAGTGTTGCCAGCCGACCCGATGGTCAGCTTGCCTCCGGAGACAGTCTTGCATGTATTACGCGTGGTTCAGGAGGCATTAACCAATGCCCGCAAGCATGCCAGAGCGACTCAAATTTGGGTAGAAGTTACTCAAAATAATTGCTTGGTTCACTTGGAAATTTCAGACAATGGTCAAGGATTCACGCCGAGAGACGCATTGCTTGTAAACAATGAAAGTTTTGGTTTGCGGACAATGCAAGAACGGGCTGATGAGATTGGCGCTGAGTTGAGTGTCCGTTCAGAAGTTGGGAGCGGTACCATTGTGAACCTAAATTTGGCAATTGACGATGAATAAAACAGGAGAACCTGATGCGTGTTGTAGTAGCCGATGATCACTCACTTTTTCGAGATGGCATTATCAGTCTGCTGGAGGCTGCAGACTATGATGTTGTTGCCCAGGTCGGGAATGGGCTTGCTGCAGTGGAAGCCGTTCAAATTCACCAGCCAGACCTGGCGCTCTTAGATATCACCATGCCTGAAATGAGCGGTTTGAATGCTCTTCAGCAAATCAAAGCTGAATTTCCAGAAACGTGTGTCGTGATTCTGACTGTTTCAAATGAAGATCGGGACCTGTTTTCGGCAATTGAAATGGGGGCAGATGGCTATTTGCTTAAAGATTTAGATGCCCAAGAATTTTTACAGATTTTGGGAGGTGTGCAGCGAGGCGAGGCAGCCATCACTCGAAAAATGGCTGCTCGGGTGATGGGACGTATGAAAGACTTGGCCCAGCAAAAAACTGATGGGCCAGCTGCGCTTTCAAACCGTGAGATTGATGTGCTCAAGTTGTTGGGGGAGGGCTTAGCAAACCGTGCTATTGCCCAAAAGTTATTCGTTAGCGAGAATACTATCAAGTATCACGTACGTAATATTCTGCAGAAGTTGGGGGTACACAATCGCACTGAGGCTGTTGCGCACGCGCTTCGAATAGGATTAATTGTTCAGGAAAAAAAATGACGTGGAATCGGAGAGTCTTTGGGAGTAGTAAATTCTTCCTATCGTGGAATCACCCAGAAAGTTGTTAAATCGGCCATGTTTGGGTAGGCGATGAGCCTATTCATTTTGATAGCTATTCTTTCTAATTAGCCTATCCTAAAGTGTGTCATGAATTATCCAAGGGAGTGTTTGTGTGTCTCTCATTTTCTGTTAATATTAGCCTATGAAAAAGGTTCATTGGGAACTACCTTGAGGCCTTACCACGGCGATTCCTGGAGAGCCATAAAAAGCAATCATCAGCTGATATGTTGAGGTATTAGGAGGACCGAGGCATGCGCAAGCAAGTGGTGATCTTATCTGATCAATCGCTGTTCGCCCAGGGAGTTGCCAGCCGTTTTGAGCAATTTCCTGAACGTGTGGCGCTGCATTTTGTCCATCCAAAAGATGAAGATAGTTTCGATCAAATCGCAGCGATTGAACCTGATGCCGTGATCTTGAGTGCCAGCGAAGCAGATATGAAAGAGAACTGTTTGTTGTGTGATCTGGTATCCGTTTTTCCTTTTATACGCATCATTCGGTTATCTGTCGATCAAGGTCCAGTGCAGATAATCACCAGCCAACAGAACCAATTGAGTGAAGTTCGCGATTTGCTCGATCTATTGATTGATGAGAGCAAATAATTATTCTGGCTTCATTCGGAATAAATGAAATCGAAAGGAGGTGGTTTCCCCCAAGGCGATGTTAAAAAGAGGAGGCATAGCGTGATGAAAAATCTCCCTCGTGCCAATGCCAAGACACCTCTGAGGTTTGTCCACATATTTACAGTTAAATTTCAATGTAGAGGAGAATAGAATGCATAAAAAATTACTAATTATCGCTTTGTTGCTGGGTGCGAGCCTGCTAATTGCTAGCTGTGCGGCACCAGCTGCAGAGTGTCCGGATTGTCCGGAAGTGGAGTGCCCTGAGGCACTCGAATGCCCTGAAGCGCCAGCATGCCCTGAGGCAGAACCTTGCCCAGAATATGAGTCTGTGCTGCCTGGCCTGGAAGCTGCCTATTTAGGCTCTGGCCATGCTGCTTCTGATGCAGAGGCTTTCCGCCACTGGGACGAGGATGATCCTGCTGTGGTGCCGGTGTACTGCGCCAAGTGCCACACATCTCAAGCCTATGTCGAATTCGTTTCGACGGGTGAGATTACGGCTGAGGTGCCCGCTGAAGAAGTTCTGGGTGTATCCTGTGAGGCCTGCCACAACAGCGCCACCGTTGTCAAGACCAGCCTCGTTATGCCCTCGGGTATCGAATTGACTGGTCTGGGCGACGAGGCCCGCTGTATGGAGTGTCACCAGGGTCGTAATTCCAAGATGAGCGTTGATGGCGCCATTGCCGGCGCTGCTGGCGTAGAAGATGCTGCTGAGGTTGATGCAGACGCGGTCTTCGAAGAACTTGGTTTCTCTAATATTCACTACTACCCGGCTGCTGCCACCAAATACGGCACCTTTGCCAAAGGTGGTTATGAATATGCTGGCAAGACCTACGATGGAAACTTTGCCCACGTTGAAGAGTACGATACCTGCATCGAGTGCCACAGCCCTCATACTCTTGAAGTTAAGGCTGATGGCTGTGTGATGTGCCACGGCGAAGGTGAATTCGCTGACTACCGCATGGAAGGTTCCGCGGTGGACTACGACGGCGATGGCGACATCAAAGAAGGCGTTGCTTATGAGATCGCTGGCCTGCAGGAAGCCCTGTATGCCGCTATCCAGGCTTATGCTATGGATACGATTGGCACCGGCGTTGTTTATGACTCGCACAGCTATCCCTACTTCTTCATCGACGGCGACGGTGACGGCGCAGTGACCGAAGGCGAAGCGGCTTATCCTAATAAGTACGCTACCTGGACACCACGCCTGGCCCGCGCCGCCTATAATTACCAGATGTCTGTCAAGGACACTGGTGGGTATGCCCATGGCGGCAAGTACATCGTCCAACTGTTGTACGACTCCATCGAAGATTTGGGTGGTGATGTGGCCGCATTGCACCGCAATGATCACGGTCACTTCGCTGGCTCAGAAGATGCCTTCCGCCATTGGGATCCAGGAACCCGCGATGATGGTGTTGTCAGCGCTAGCTGCTCCAAGTGTCACACTGCCTGGGGGTTGCCTCTGTTCGCTGCTGAAGGCGTAAGCATCTCTGGTGCGCCCTCCAACGGTTTCCAGTGCGACACCTGCCACAGCGGTGAATGGCCTGGCCGTTTTGCTTTCCCAACTGTAACCTTCCCCAGCGGTGCATCAGTAACGCCCGCCGAGGGTGACGAGAGTGGCCTGTGTATGCAGTGTCACCAGGGTCGCCAATCCGGTGCAGCAGTTGATGGCGCCATTGGAGAACTTGGCGATGATGACGTCATGGAAGGACAGCGCTTCTTAAACGTCCACTACTTCGCTGCCGGCGCAACCCGCTACGGCTCCGAAGTTGGTGGTGGTTATCAGTATGCTGGTAAGGAATATGTTGGTGCTTTTGCCCACATTGCTGGGTACGACACCTGTGTAGCCTGCCACGATGCTCATGAGCTCGAGGTCAAGGCAGCGGAGTGTTTCACCTGCCATGCTGGTTTTGAAAATACTCATGACATCGTTATGACCGATGTGGACTTCGATGGTGATGGTGAAGCTGAAGGTTACTATGGTGAAATTGCACACATGAAAGAGCTGCTCTACGAAGCCATAGTTGCTTATTCTATCGCTAATGAAGCCACCAATGAGATTGTTTATCTGCCCTACTACCCCTACTGGGGTGCGGCTGTTGATGGTGAAGATCTCATTTGGACGCCTGACTTACTGCGTGCGGCTTACAACTACCAGTTTGCCAAGAAAGACCCCGGTGGCTTTGCCCACAACGGTGCCTACGTGCTGCAGCTCCTGTATGACAGCTTGGAGGACATCGGTGGCGACGTTACCGATATGACCCGACCGTAATTTTGGTTGGATCACGTTAATAAGTAATTCCTTTGACCGGGCACCGCTCCAGTGCCCGGTCTAACGTTTATAACTGGAACTTTCTGTCAGCTAAAATCAGGGTTCTTTGGGAAGTACCATGAGGCCTTACCACGGCGATTTCTAGAGAGCCATAATCAGCGGTTAGGGATCGAGATATCAGCCTTGGTATAATCTGATTATGACTTCAACGGCGGGGTTGATCCTAATATTCTTCTTTTACGGTTTGGCATTTTTCAGCATGGGGCTGATCGTGTTTATTGAGCGCGGCCGAGGTACTGATCCTAGGCTGCGTCATGCATTGCGACCGTTGATTGCATTCGGTTTGATCCATGGGGGGCATGAATGGCTGGAGATCTTCGAGATCATGCATGTGCTGCCTCTCCAGGATGAAGCGCCGCTAGCCTGGAGCAGCATCCGAATTGCACTATTAGCATTCTCATTTTTTAGTCTGACAGCCTTTGGGGCTTCATTATTATCACCCAATGAAAAAATCCGTCGTTTGAGTTTGCTCGCCCCACTGGGGCAAGCCGCGATATGGGGATTTGGTTTACTCGTAATTGCTGGTCGCTTTGATGTTCAAGGCGAATTATGGGATGTAGCAGATGTCTGGACCCGATATGTTGTCGCAATCCCTGGCGCATTGGCAGCCTGTTTAGGTCTGATCTACCAACAGCGAATTTTTCGTTTAGCGGGCTTGGAGAAATTCAGCCGAGACTGTCTATGGGCTGCTGTCGCCTTTGCCTGGTATGGCCTGATCGGACAGTTGTTTACAAAATCTACTTTTTTGCCTCCTTCAACAGTTCTCAATCAAGAACTTTTCCTCAGTGTTTTTGGTTTTCCTGTTCAGTTGTTGCGCGCCGCAGCGGCAATTGCAGTCGCTATTTTTGTGACGCGTTTTTTACGCTCTTTTGAGGTTGAAACCCAGCGTCAGATCGATGATCTCCACTCGGCGAGGCTACTAGAGGCAGAGCGCAGAGATGCCTTGCGTGGAGAATATCTGCGCCAGGTTGTGGCTGCACAAGAGGCTGAACGTCAGCGCATCGCTCGTGAGCTACACGATGAAACTGGGCAGGCACTTACTGCCCTGGGTTTAGGGTTACGAGGTGTGTCGTCTACCGTTCGACAGGACGAAGAAAAAGCTGCCAGCAACTTGCGCCAGTTGGAAGGTATGGCTGTACAATCGTTGGACGAATTACGAAGGTTGATCTCAGATTTACGCCCTTCGCATTTAGATGATCTAGGTTTGGCAGCTACTATCCGTTGGTATGTAGGGGATATACAAGAACGATCTGGTATTGAAATTGATCTTGATATTCCGGCGGATGAAGACTGTAACCTGCCTTCAACAATAAGCACTTCGCTCTTTCGCATTGTCCAAGAGGCGCTTACGAACGTTGTCAAACATGCTGACGCCAAGCATGCTTGGATTAGACTTTGGCGTAATGCAGGCATCGTGCATTTAGAAGTAGAAGATGACGGTATTGGATTTTATACTCAAAACCAGTTCTCTCAGGGTGGTTCTTGGGGGTTGTTGGGTATGGAAGAAAGAGCATCTTTATTGGGCGGGGAGTTTGACTTGGAGTCGGACCCCGGAAATGGGACCCGCATATCTGTCAAGGTGCCGTGTCCAGATGAATTGCTCGAAAAGGAGTAACATGACAATTCGCTTATTGCTTGTGGATGATCACGCTGTAGTACGATCGGGATTGCGGATGCTGCTTGATGGAGAGACAGATGTTGAAATTGTGGGAGAGGCCGGTACGGCTAGTGAGGCGGTGAATCTCACCACAAGTCTTACCCCAGACGTTATCTTGATGGATATAGGATTACCTGATATGTCTGGTATCGAGGCCACGCGTAAAATCAAAGAACTCTGGCCAGAAACAGCCATTGTTGCTCTAACCATCCATGAAGATGAAGAATACTTCTTCAAAATGCTCGAGGCTGGTGCCAACGGTTATGTTCCTAAGCGAGCTGCCCCCGAAGAACTCCTGTCGGCTATTCGCGTTGCTGCATCGGGAGAGGTATACCTTTACCCTTCTTTGGCCAAGTTGTTGGTCAAAGATTATTTCACTCACGGACAGCACGAAGAGCAAAATAACGCCTTGGATGGGTTGACAGACCGTCAGCAGGAAGTTCTGTCTTTATTGGCGGAAGGGGCAACAAATTCCGCTATCGCTGAGAAGTTGCATATCAGCCCAAAAACAGTAGCGTCGCATCGTGAGAATATCATGCAGAAGCTGAACCTACACTCGCGAACCGAGTTGGTCAAGTATGCTATTCGTAAGGGGTTGATAACGCTGTAAGTACATCGGGCGATAAAGGTCGTGAAAAGGGTGTGAGTCGGCTTTTATTTCCGCTCACATCTTTTTTGATTTTCTCTGCCGTACATCTTTGAAGAAACCACAGATAAACACGGACGCCATGGGCGTGCCTTCGGCAAACACAGATAAAATATTTAATAATCAGCGTTTATCTGCGTGAATCTACGGTTGCTTTCACTGATCATGTGACTAATTCTACTTTGAGAAATCATATGTACGGTAGAAAATTTTCATTTAATTCGCTTTATCTCCAAGAATAAAGTGGCGGTGGAACCCTACAAAGTTGGGATGTAATTTGGGGTTTTGGGGATGGCTCGCTCTGTGATCTGCATTTGGAATACTGTACGCGAACCTTGGAATGCCATACCTTTGTCCAGTTGGGGGAGAGTGAATGCTGAACATAAGAAATTCTATATAACCAAAAACTAAAGCCAATGCCTACTCAAAAATTGTGGATTCACCACATTTTGGGTGATGTAACCCATGAAAACTCCCGAAACATCCTTATTTTGAAACATATTCTGGGAAAATGTGGGGCAATTGACCCATGCTGCGGAGTGTGTGATCGGGCAAATATCCTAGCATGGACGTCCCACAAAACGATAGTGGGATGGTCAATTTGCTGTTTGTGAAAATGGACACATATCCGATTTACTCATAACCCCTTGATTGCTACACTCTAGGCAAATATTTGAGAGTATGAGTGAGAAAGGAAGGTAGAGATGTCCACACTAATTTTAGGAACCCTGCTAATTGTACGGATCATTATTCCTGTATTTTTACTGTTGTTGGTTGGATCGATGGTGGAGCGACGTCGGATAGCTTTCTGAAAGGGATGTCATTCATGGAAACTACGCAAGGATTACTTCTGGCGATTGGTTGGTTTCTGCTGCGATTTGGCACTCCCATTTTAGCTACTGCCTTGGTGATTTGGCTGTTCAAGCGCCTGGATTCCCACTGGCAAGCTGAGGCTAAGGAATACCAAGAGCATTCCAAACTGGAAAACTTGGTTCCGCTAGTGCGCTGCTGGTTGCTGAATGATTGCCCAGAAAAAAAACGACAAAACTGTCCTGCATATATAGAGCAGAATAAACCCTGTTGGCAGTACTTCCGCGCAACAGATGGTTCACTTAAAGAAGGGTGCCTCGGCTGTGGCGTATTCCGAGGTGCCCCAATCCCTATCCCGATTTCTGGAGATTAGATTAAGGAATAAATAATGATAAAAAGAATTCTCTTTCGCGCTTTGATAGCCATTATGTTTGCCATCCCATTTGGGTTAGTGGCCGTTGCTGGCGTTCAGGCGAGTGCCAATCCGCAAGAAGCTCCTACTGACAAAGATTGTCAGGAATGCCATCCTGCGGTTGTAGCGGTTTGGGAAACTAGCCATCATGGACAAGCCATGTCAGAGCCGGATTTTGCCAATGCCTGGAATGAACGTGGTCAACCACAGGAATGTCTACCTTGTCATACGACAGGTTATGATGCTAATACTGGGGAATGGGCGGCTGACGGCATTGTATGTGAGGCTTGCCATTCTCCGCTGGCGACCAACCACCCAGATCAACCGATGCCTACGGACCGTTCGGTGAATTTGTGTGGCACCTGCCATCAAGAAACAGTTTTCGAGTGGCAAGTAAGTCATCACCGCTCTGCTGATCTCACTTGCGTTGATTGTCATGGTCAACACTCGACTACGTTGAAGGGCGAAGATGCCCAGGCTTTATGTGCCAATTGTCACAGCGACCGTGCTTCTGGATTTGCACATTCTGCCCACAGCCTCGAAGGACTGATGTGCGCTGACTGCCATCTGAGCTCTACCGATGGGGAAGCGGGGCAGGGTCATGCCGCCGTGGATCATAGTTTCCATGTCAAATTATCTACCTGCAATGAATGTCATGAATATGATATGCATGAGCCGATTGATGTCCACGCGAATAATCCCGAACAACCATCTGATCCGCAATTAGATGCCATGGCCTCGGCTGCGAACCTTGGAGTTAGTGTGGATCCTGATCCAATAAGCCCCATCTACTATGCCTTGATTTCAGCCCTGGTTGGTATGGCATTTGGACTGCTGGTCGCCCCTTGGATTGAGCGCTGGTATCACAGACTGGATGTGCGTGACAGTGCTGATGGTCAGAAAGAGTGAGGTTGAACATGACTGAGAAAAAACTATCTATAGATCGACGTGATTTCATCAAAATCGCTATCGGCGGTGGGGCAGTTGCAGCAAGTATGCAAGTTGCACAAAAAGTCTCTGCATCGAGACCAGAAGGATCGAGCCCTCACCAATGGGCCATGGTGATTGACCAGGGAAAATGTGTCGGCTGTGGATACTGCACCAATGCATGCCGGGCACACAACGATATCCACCCTGATATCTCTTGGAATCGGGTAATTGAAACGAGTGAACCTGACAAAGAAACATCCTATGTGGCGCGGCCATGTATGCAGTGTGAGCACGCACCATGTGTGGACGTTTGTCCAGTGAAAGCCAGTTATTACAGAGCCGATGGCATTGTAATGATGGATTATGACAAGTGTATTGGCTGCCGCTATTGTGAAGTTGCTTGCCCGTATAATGCGCGTGCCTTCAATTGGGAGACCTTCAGTGGAGAGAATCCCGCTGTGCCTGAATGGGGTGTTCCCGAGGTGGAGCGCAGACCGCGCGGTGTGGTTGAAAAATGTTCCTTTTGCTATCACCGAATCGACCGCGGTGTTGCATTGGGGCTAACCCCAGGTGTGGATCCAGATGCCACCCCAGCCTGTGTAGTCGCTTGCCCCGTTGGAGCACGTGTATTCGGTGATCTAAATGATCCGGAATCAAAAGTGAGCAAAATCGTAGCTACACGTGTTACCCACCGCCTTAGAGAAGATCTTGGCACTGGGCCGCGAGTTTATTATATTTTGGAGACCTAAATGCCATGAAAATCAAAAGTTTATTCCAAAATCTATCAAGACTTCACTTCTGGTTGGCTGGATTGGCAATCTTTATGGTGATCGGTGTGATCGGTGCGTTGATTGTCTTCACCAAGGGATTGGTGGTCACCAATTTGACCGATCTTGTGCCCTGGGGTTTGTGGATCACCATTGATCTTTCGGCTATCGCTCTCAGTGCCGGTGCGTTCACTTTGTGTGCGGCGGTGTACCTGGTGGGCTTGAAGGAATACCAGCCTGTAGCTCGCACGGCCACGTTTATTGGCATCATCGGATACAGCATGGCCATGCTCTGCTTGTTGATGGATATTGGTAGACCAGATCGTTTCTGGCATGCCTTTGTTTACTGGAATCCCCATTCGGTGCTTTGGGAAGTGACCATGTGTGTGGGCCTGTACTTCACTGTGCTAGTTCTGGAAACTCTGCCTATCATTGGTGGCGCCGATTGGTTCAAAGATCGCTGGCCCAAACTATCTGGCATCCTGACTAAGGCTCACCACTATGCTCCTTATCTGGCCATTGCCGGTCTCTTCTTGTCGATGTTGCATCAATCCTCTTTAGGAGCAACGTATGGTGTGCTCAAAGCTCGACCCCTGTGGTACTCCCCAAGCCTGTCGGTGTTGTTTATGGCTTCGGCGATTGTCGGAGGAATATCACTGACGATCCTTGCATCTATGATTGCATCACGGGTAAGTGAGAAGGCCAACGTAGATGATCGCTTACTTGAAAAACTTTCGCACTTCGTTGGTTGGGCTTTAGTGATTTACCTTTATTTCCGTTTTTGGTATGCATTCTCGATGACCTATACCTACGAACCTGGTCGTACAGAAGGGTTGAGTCTTTTGACCAAAGGTCCTTTGGCAATTAATTTTTGGTTTGGTGAGATCTTGTTGGGTGCTTTAGTGCCGATGATCATCCTATTGAAGAAAAAATGGCGTGCACGTCAATGGACACGCATGGCAGCGCTGGCGATGGTTGTTGGAGGATTGGTTGCATATCGATGGGATGTTAATCTTTCAGGTCAATTGGTCGTGTTGACGTATTTGCACAACGAAATAAATACCATTTACACAACCTATGTACCCAATTTGATTGAGGTAATGGTAGGTGCCGGTGTAGTGGCATTTGGATTATTGGCATTTACATTAGGCGTTCAGTTCTTGAAAGTTGTTGATCATGCTTCGGAAGAACATGACCATGAATCGATCCCAGAACCTGTTTTAGCTGCGACTGATTAGGCCGTGTCAACATTTGTGGATTTCTCTCTTGAACAAGTTGCCTTCGAAGCGCTCTCGTTTCTCTAGAAAATATCTGAAATGTCACACTACCTAGTGATTTACCTGTGTGTGAAGGTGTGATGCCCTTCGCACTCTCCCTAAAAGGCCCCGGTCTGGATCCTATGATCGGGGTCTTTATCTAGAAGAAAAGTGGCGTAAACATGGGGCACTCTGAATTTAAGGAATATACAGATTTTCAGTAAAATATAACTCCCGGCACTCCTGTGCCGGGTCATCGAGAAAGTGCAAGGAAAACACTTTCTCGATGTTAATCGAAGCGGGGGGATGGGAATAAAAAACAGTAAATTCGGGGGTGTGTCATGTCGAGGAATGTGGAAATAATAAATCTACTCACTCTCTGGCGCGCCAGCGGCAATCCATTCAGAGACTCGCGCTAACTCTTCGGCATTGAACTGCCCAAAATGGGCCTGTTCGCCCGTTTGCTTAGTGATCAACAAACTGTTTTCTGGATCTCCAGGTATTACGGCAGAACCACCGTCACCACCAGCCATAGTAGCTTCATAAGAAGATAAATCTAAACCGGCGATGCCGTCTGTGCCATGACAACTGGCACAGCGAATTTCAAACAAAGGCCCAATGATATCTTCGAAGGTTAAGGCACCTCCTGTGGGAGCCTGGGGTTCAACATAGGGAGGGGGAAGTTGCTCTTCAAGAACTAGGCGCAGCTTGGGGGCATCGAAACCAGCATATGTCCAAACACTACCGTGACAAGCGCTGTTAGAGCAGAAAGAAGTGTTACTCAATCCACCAGGGTCTTCTGTGGTGTGGCAGTTTTCACATGTTGGGTCGAAGACATCCCTGTGCAATGTGATCCAGTTGGCATTTAGATGATTTTCAGGTTCGGGTCCACGGCTGATTTCGATATTTGTGACGAAATCGGCTGTATCAGCAACGATAGGAATTGAATGACACAAATTGCACTCTAGACGGATCGCTTCATTATCTTCATTCAAATGTTGCCCATCATGACAACGAAAACAACCCGGAGAAAAATCGTGACCGATATTATTAGCATGTGAGTTCCAATCAGATTTTTGCTCTGGATAGACACTTTGCGAGTAAGCTAGCTGTAATTGGTTGATCGTATCTTGAATTGCGCTTTCGTTGTCAGCGTAATAT
This sequence comes from uncultured Anaerolineales bacterium, assembly GCA_964419495.1. GTDB lineage: Bacteria > Chloroflexota > Anaerolineae > Anaerolineales > UBA11858 > NIOZ-UU35. The sequence goes on along the minus strand of CAYQQX010000072.1, from coordinate 5,476 downwards.
TCGGGATAGTATGTCTCATAGTAATCTTGTAAGCCCGCAATACCATTGAGCGCCATTTGGCTTGTTTCATAAGGACGAGAGAAGACATCAAGTGCTATGCGACGAATTTCAGGAATAGATTGTTGAATTTGCCCGGCGGTGATCATTTTGTCGATCATATCATCAGGCGGTGGTACCAGGTGCGTGATGCGGTTGTGGCAGGTGATACAATCCATTTCTACTAATTCTTCTTCAACAATATCAGCAGCGGAAAAATCTGATTCTATATCGAAATATTCTTGGAAAGTTCCGTCAGAACTCTCGTAGCGAATATAGGGAATTTCCTGGTCGTTATGATCCACGGATTGATAATAAATTGGGTTTTCAATATGCCAGTGGATACCACGCCCAAGTCCTAATCGAGCGGATCCACCACCAGTTTTGAGAACTAGAAAGGTGCTGACCAGTGAATTATCAATGTCATTTTGATACGTTTTGATCTCTCGCAAACTATCATCCGAGAATTTTTCTGGGAAATGGCATTTCTCACAGGAATCCCGCGCGGGGCGCATTTGGTGAGCTTCAATTGGAAATTCATATTGTTTAAAAGCTAGAGAGATGATGTGTTTGGCATCCCCCGCTTTCCGAGTGAAATTTTCGGCAATATACCCGCGACCGAGGTGACATTCCACACACGCTACTCTGGCATGCGGGGACGTAAGATAGGACGTGTATTCGGGCGGCATAGTGTGGCAGGCCTCCCCGCAGAACTCAGATGAATTGGTATATTCCCATACCGCACCACCAGCGATAAATACAATCAATGTCAATATTCCCAAAATTGCATAAGGCAAAACTCGCTGCCAGCGCGGTGTTCCAGCAGGGGGAAAGAAAAATGTGTTGAGCCATTTGAAAAATTTTTTCATTTTGCTATTCTCCATTGACGATAGGGAAACGTAATTGCGACCATTATACAATCATAGTCGGTTTTGTCCTATTGCTAACGTATATAAAAGGCACTACGATCGTAGTGCCTTTTATGAGTATTCTATGATTGTTTAGGGGATCATTCTTCGGGTGCACCGGCTAAAACCCAATCGATAATCAGATTCAACTCATCATTGGAGAATTGCCCTGGATGATCACCTGAAGTTTGGCGGCTAACCAGTAAGCTGCCATCAGGGTCACCGGGAATGACAGCATCTCCAGAGTCTCCTCCAGCCATAGTGCTTTCATACGTGGAGAGGTCGAGCCCACCCAAGGCAGCCGCGGCATGGCATGCCGCGCACTTGGCTTCCATGACCGACGCTACCCCTTCATTCCAAGTATTTCCGGTAACAGGAGCCGGGGTCGGTGTGGGCAAGGGGGTGGGCAGAGGTGTGGGTGTATAGGGCACGAAAACAGCTATATCTTCGGCGGGAGGAACGGTTTCAAGAGCCGTATCCTCCACAGAAATGAAGAAATAGACCCCCACCAGCATGACGACAGCTGCCACACTGAATGTTGGGAAGAAAATGCGTTTCCGCTTGGCAACCATTTCAGGATCTTGGGGTAATTCAGCAATACCAGCTTTGATATCTGCTAATTCCAAAGCATGCTCTTCGATCATCTCATGTTCGCTGATATACCCTGTGAACATGCTCTTGTTGAGATGTTTGATGTGCACGTTGTAGAAGTGCCAAATGAGGATAGCCAGCACGGCGAGTAATGCTTCGCCACTGTGGGCTGCTTTTGCTGCTGGAATAAAGATACCCGGAAGTATCTTAGCTGTGGCAATTGGGTTCCAAAGTATGAATCCAGTCAATCCCATTACAGCTGTGCCCCATACAAAAGCCCAATATTCGAATTTTTCATCGAATGTATAGCGACCTTGTTGGGGTTTATCTTTCTGAAGTTTAAGATTGTATAAGAATATGCCCCAAGCGTTAGTGACATCCCTTAACGATGGCAGCATGGTGATGCGGTTGCGCTTGACGTAATACTTGTATCCAACTACCCCAAAGTGGTAGATCGTTCCCAGCATCAGGCCTATCGATGCGACGCGGTGGATGATGCGGACGCTTTCGATGCCGCCAAGTAAAGTAATTAAGGATATTGAAATATCTGCAGAGGAGAATTTTTGGATCAAACCAGTAAAACCAAGTAACGTAAAACTGGCCATTTGGATCCAATGTTCTATGCGGTCGGAAACTGTGAAGCGGAGGTATTTTTGTTCTGAACTCATTATTTACCTCCTCGTTTCTTTGAGATTTTACCAAAAACATCGGCACCAATAAACACAAACATGCCTCCAAGAGTTACCGGAATGATGATTTTATAAAAGAGGTCGACAAAGAATACCAACGGGTGGTCTTCAGAGCTTGGTTCATAGTGACTGAGCCACGAGGTGGGGAAATTGGCAGTGGCATCAGGGTGACATTTCTGACAGGTGACTAACAGGTTTTCTTTGATCACGTGACTTTCTGGGTCATTCACTTTGCGCATATCATGAACCCCATGACAATCGATGCAAACCGGTTTATTCGTTTCCTGATCGGGGGCGATCTTCTCGAAAAGCACTACAGTTGTTCCATGGAAGTCAGAAACATAGGTGTCGAAAACCTCGGTGCTGACATCGTAACGTGCCATCATATCTTCATCCGCATGGCATTCACCACAAAGTTGAGGAGAAAAGAGATGGAAAGTTTCCTCAGTGGATGGTCCCTGTAGACTGTGTACACCATGGCAATCCGTGCATGTGGGCACGTCCGGATTGCCTTCACCGATCAACGCCGAACCATGAACGCTGGCTTCATAGGTGCGGTAAATAGCGGAATGGCACCGTTCGCACATTTTTGGTACATTGCTGCGAGGAGGTTCAGGTTCTTGGATATTATGGGCTCCATGGCAGTCGGTGCAAACAGCGGCTTCTTGATTGCCATTGGCCAAAGCCATCTGGTGGGTGCTATCGATTGTAGACTCATAATTGCTGGCGTGGCATCTCTCGCATAATCCATACATCGCCAAAGTGTATTCCCTACGGGTCGCTGCTGGAATTTCGCGGTGGGGATAGCCATCAATATCCGTGTGACATTGCACACAGGCATAGCCCTCTCGACCATGGATGGAAGTTACATGCGTAACGCTATCAACGGCGATATAAAGAAATTCGCCAGATTCGAGGGTAGTGCGCATTCCGGGGGTATCGTGACAAGACAGACATGTCTCATCGGCAATAGGTGGTACTTCGTCTTCTGCAAGAACGTTTCCCACTGGTACTAAGAGCGCAACAAGCAGGAGTGTTACGCCCATGAGAGTAAGAGAAAACTTATCCTTCAATGGAGCCTCCATATTTTCAGACGATCGCTGAAAAAAGGTTTACTAAATTTTGTTTGTATAATTTTGTACAATAACAAAAGCAGTATAGCACAGTTAGAACTTATAAATTAGGGTTATACATCGATAATTTGCCTGCAAACGATCATATTTAGTGATAGTTTATGAAAACTGCGTGTAATAGATGTTTGACAGGAAGATGCGGGTTGGAAATGCCCAACCCGCATCTTTACCTAAAGAAATATGTTGCTTATGGCGATTCAGGGCGATCGTGATAGTCATAAGCTTTGTCGGTTAATTCTTCATCGGTCTTGACAGATGCAGAACCACCATCAACGTGACAGGATCGGCAAGCAAAATCCAGCCCGAGGTCTGAGAGAGCTACTGAACCATCTTCGCTGAATTGTCCGATCTGGAGGGGGTTGATCGACATCAAATGCGTGCGAATATCTCCCGTGAACATCTCGGCGTTACCTACAGCACTCTTGGTCACGCGCGGCATGTGGCAGTCGATGCAGTCGGCTACCAACGGGTGCACCTGGGAATCTTGGTACGTGGCCTCACTGCGATGGCAATTCTCACACGCAGTTCGCACAGTTGGCGTGCCTTCTTCGGCTTTGCGCAGGGCAACAACACCAGCGTGGGGATCATGGCAGACAACACAATCAATCGTGATGTGCTTGCTCTGAAAGAGCTCTTCGTATTGTTCGTGATGCTTAATGAACCCTCCACTGGCGTTTACTGATTCAACATCGCCGCGAATATGGCACTCGCCACATTGTTCAGAATCCCGATCGATTTCCAACGAAACAAAATAGGGATTGGCTACGTGAAGGCTTCCAGGTCCATGGCATTCTTCACAAGCAATGCCGGGCTCAGTCCATGTTCCTACGAGTCCGGGAAGATCATCTTGATTGCCGTTAGGGTTGTAGCCAGTCGTGTGGCAGTCGCCGCAGTTGTAGGGTTTTTCTTCACCAGCAGAGTAGGCAACCCAGCCAGCCTCATTACCCACTATTGGGTTGGCGAAGTTGTATTGACCGAGGAAACCCTCCGCCGCGGCTTCATCACCGCGCGTTCCCGGAGGCCCTGTGATGATATAGCCTTCCAGATCGACAAATCGCGCTTTCCAGTTGTAGCCACCGATGACATAAGAAATATCATTCCAGGTGTATCCTTCAGGAAGTTCAGTAACTTCAGTGAAGGGATATTCTGGGGGCTGGCCATCAACAACCTTGTTGAGCTTGTAAGCATGTCCGGACAAAGTATATGCCTCGGCGATATCTGTATGACAGCCAGCGCAGATCGCGCTGGTCACATATTCGGGTACAGCCGCAGTTGTTGTCCCGGCTTCCCCAGCTGGGCCTTCGGCACCCTCGGGGCCTGCTGGTCCAGCATCACCTGGTGGCCCTTGTGGTCCTTCGGGGCCAGCCGGTCCGGCGGGTCCTGGGGGACCTTGGGTACCTTCAGGCCCTGCACAGGCCGAAAGCGCCAGGCCCAGGATCAGCAAAATGCTGATTATCAATAGATTTTTTCGTTTCATAAATCATCTCCTCTCAAGAATTATCAGTGACTCATCTGAAAAAACTAACAGACAAGGGATCCCGGCGAAAAACTTGCTTGGTGGCTTTTTGCAGTAGAGTCATCAGTGGTTTACATTTTATCACTTAGAGAATGATCTCCCATTTGTTTACGACTATTGCTGTGATCTTTGTCATGAAAAAAGCTATTTGTGATTGAAGAATGATAAACGTTTTTACGAAAAAACGCGGGTTGGACGATACAATAATCGTCCAGCCCGCGTTGGAGCCTAACAAAAAACCTTACTTAGGGTGATTCAGGACGAGCGTGATAGCCATAAGCCTTGTTGATCAGTTCCTCATCTGTCTTGACAGAAGCAGAACCGCCGTCAACATGGCAGCTTCGGCAGGCAAAATCTAACCCGAGCTGAGATAGGGCTTCAGAACCATCTTCAGAGAATTGCCCAATCTGCGTGGGATCGATAGCCATCAAGTGTGTGCGGATATCGCCGGTAAACATTTCGGCGTTGCCCACAGCGCTCTTGGTGACGCGCGGCATGTGGCAGTCGATGCAGTCAGCAACTGCTGGGTGTACCTCGGAAGCCTGATACTTGGCCTCATTGAAGTGGCAATTCTCACACTGCGTTCGGGTGGTGGGAGTGCCT
>CAYQQX010000071.1:0-21286 GCA_964419495.1 uncultured Anaerolineales bacterium | reverse complement strand
GTCCATTCTAGCAAAATTCAGTTTCCAAACGGTTACACCTGTGCGTATTTGGCTAAGAAACCCAGGATAATAGAGTTAAATTCACCCGGGCGCTCCCAGCATGAAGCATGCCCGGCTCCCTCAATGATGTGCAGTTCGGCATGTGGAATGGCTTCTTTGATGATCTTTGCATAGGGCGGGCCTTTGATGAGATCTAATTCACCAGTCATAATACAAGTGGGAACCTGAATCTGATCGAGCTGAGATGTGAAATCGACAGCGAAGAAGGCCTCACACAAATTGACGACTGCGGCGAAATCGAGCGACTTATAGCGCTCTTTGGCATCCTCTAAAGTTGGGGCGTTTGCTGCAATCCAGGCCGGAGAAAAATTCCAGGGGACAGTTGCGTGGAAGAACCCCAGCGGATCTTGCGCCTTGAGCATATCAACCCAGCTCTCAATCACCAACTGTAATTCTGACCCCACCTGGCTGACTGTGTCAATCAGGATCAGGCTGAGCGTTTTATTTGGGTATTTCAATACGAATGCCTGGGCAACTTCACCACCATATGAAATGCCAGCGATGTGGGCGTTTTCGATGTTAAGTTCATTGAGCAGCATGGCAAGATCTTCGGCGTGCAACTCCATTGTGTATGGATCTGCTGGATGATCTGATTGGCCTTGGCCGCGACAGTCATATTGCAGCAGGCGATAATGCTTTGAAAGTGTTGCCGTTTGGAAAACCCAGCTGGTCGCGGCGTTCATGATCAGCCCATTGTTGAGCACCAGCACTGGCGCTGACTCTGAACCATGAATTTCGTAGTATAGGTTGAGGCCATTGACTTTAACTTTTGGCATTTTCGCTCCTCGATTAGAAAACTGATGACGCTAATCCAGTTGGACGAATTTATCTTCAAATGACATCAGCTTCTCCTTTTGATTGGCATTCAATATTTACCACCAAGATCACTAAGAACGAGAAGATTCACGAAGATCCATTAATCCTTAGTGAATCTTGGTGTCCTTCGTGGATTATATTGCCCGGAAGGCCAAGAAGGTTTGCGCCTCGTCACCCTCACCACGCTCGACGAATTCTGCTTGCAGCGGGGTGCCAATCTTGATTTGCTCAGGATTGGCAGCATCCAAGCCCAGGATTTGAGCGCTCATTTTGACGCCATCCGCCAGCTCGACCACACCGGCCACATAGGGCTTGTCGCGGCCGTATCCAGCGTCGATCATGGCCGTTGGGGCTATGAAGATCGATGTGAAGGCAGCTAAGGTAGCTTTGCCGTCAAGCTCAACCCATTCTAATTGATCATCAAAACACGCTGGACAAATGGCGCGCGGCGGCAAGAAATTTTCATCACAGCTGGCACAGCGTGAGCCCATGAGTTTCTTTTCGTTCAGAAATGCATCAAAGGATGCTGAAGTGAAAGGTCGCACGGAAGCAAACTCGTTAGCCGTCATCTTAATTTCTCCTCTCGTAAACGTGCACTACACAGGTCCCGCCAGTGCCACCGACATTATGGGTTAATCCTAAGGGAATATCTCCTGCCACCTGACGTTCTCCTGCTAAGCCGCGCATTTGCTTGAAAATCTCTACAGCCTGTCCAGCGCCTGAAGCGCCAACCGGATGCCCTTTGGATTTGAGTCCCCCGGACGTGTTGATCGGCTTAGCCCCATCGCGCGCCGTAACGCGATCTTCGGCGGCTTTATAGCCATCGCCTGGAGCGAAGAATCCCAAGTCTTCAGTGGCGACGATCTCGGCAATCGTAAAGCAGTCATGCACTTCGGCGACACGGATATCAGCGGCAGAAACGCCAGCCATGGCATACGCTTCTTGCGAAGCTCTGCGGGCCGCGGCAATACTGGTTAGATCATGGCGGTCATGCAGGGCGGCATCCGAAGCCTGACCCGAGCCGATAATTTGGACAGGGTGATCGCTGAAGTTGCTGGCGATTTCTTCGGAAACCAGCAGCAGCGCAACCGCGCCATCGGTGATCGGCGAGCAGTCGAAAAGTCGCAGCGGCCAGGCGATCATCGGGTTGGCACGATCATCGTTCAAGTAATCCCAGTGATCGTTCCAGGCGGGTAGGGGCTTACCTTTTTTCTTGGCCGAGGCAATCCGCCCTTGCATCCAATCAGGAATTGTGACCCCAAATTGGGCGTTGGGGTTGAGAGCCCCGTTTTCATGGTTCTTGATGGCCACATTCATTAAATGTTCCGGTTCCATGCCGTATTTGTGCATATAAGCCGAGGCAATTGCGGCATAAAAACCAGGGAAAGTGAACCCGGCAGGAACCTCGAAGAGGGTGTCAGCTGCAGCTGCCAGGGTATCCGTGACTTCGGCCGTGGGCAAGTTGGTCATCTTTTCGATGCCGCCTACCAGGGCAATGTCGTACAATCCCGAGGCAATCGCCAGAATGCCCTGCCGCAGTGCGACACCGCTGCTGGCGCAGGCATCCTCGATGCGCACTGCAGGACGCGGCGCTAAACCGGCCACATCTGCCATGATCGGCGCGGTGTGACTTTGCGCTTCGAACAGGTCGCTGGAAAAATTGCCGATGTAGATGGTCTCAATATCGGCGGGATTGAAGTCTTTGTCGACGGATTTGCGCATGTCTAGAAAGGCTTCGACAAACAGATCGCGGCTGCTCTTATCGGGGAATGCTCCAAATTTGCTCATCCCCGCGCCGACCACGGCTACGCCACGATTGAGTTTCTTATTGCTCATGTTGATGGTCTCCTTGTGAAATGATTATGTACACGGATTTCACGGATGAACACGGATAATTTTTTCTATGTATAGTTCCGTGAAAATCCGCGTTTATCCGTGTACAAAAAACGCTTACATTCAATTACCCATTAAAGAATTGATCTCTTAAATCTCTCTTCAAAATCTTACCCATGCCCGAGAGCGGCAGCGCTTCCATGATCTCGACGCTCTTGGGGACTTTGTAGCGCGCCAGGTGCTCGCGCATGTGCTCCAGAAATGCATCTTCACTGGCCTCTGCGCCGGGTTTGAGCACCACACAGGCTTTGCCAACTTCGCCCCACTTTTCATCAGGCATACCGATGACGGCGCACATATGAACAGCATCATGTTTGTAGAGCACGTTTTCGATTTCAGCCGGGTAAACATTTTCTCCGCCGGAGATGAACATATCTTTCACCCGGTCCCGAACATAGAAATACCATTCGTCATCGTACTCGACGATATCTCCGGTGTGGAACCAGCCATCATCATCCAATACGGCCGATGAAGCTTCAGGATTTTTCCAATAGCCAGAAAATCCTGAGGGGCCCTTGAGAATCAATTCGCCTGGCTGGTTAGGTCCCAGGGGATTGTTTTTCTCGTCCACCACACGCACATCGATGAAGTAATTTGGCCGTCCAATACTGCCTGCTTTGCAGATGGCATCTTCGGGTGGCAGCGCAAAAAGTCCAGGACCAAATTCGGTCATACCAAAACCTTGCTTGAAAAGGATATTCTTTTCCTCGGTGTATTTTTCCACTAAGGGAACCGGTAAAGGCGCGCCGCCGCTGGTGCAAAAGCGCAGGCTGGTCAAATCCGCTGTATCCCAATTGGGAGCTTGAGTCATGATTTGGTACATGGTGGGGACCCCAGCGAAAACGGTCACCTTTTCGCGTTCGATCAAATTCAGGACTTGCTCGGGGTTGAACTCACCGGTGAGGATGGTCGTGTTTCCAAAGACAACCTGCGATGAGATATAGGCGAACAGCCCACCAGCGTGGAAGAGCGGGAACACGCACAAATAAATATCTTCATGCCCCAGGTCATGGATGACTGTGTTGAGTACGTTCCAGCAAACCTGGCGGTGGCTGATCTGAGCGCCTTTGGGCAAGCCCGTTGTCCCACCAGTAAAGAGGAGACAAGCGGTATCCTCTTTGTGGACGCGCTCATTGGTAACTGCGGTGTCTGGTGATGATTCGATGATGCTATCAAAGTGGTTGCTGCCTTCAATGCCATCACCCTCGATGTGGAGATAGTGGGTAGTGGAAAGTGGAAAGTGGGCAGAGATTTGTTCGACAGAGTCCTTGAAGTCATCGGAGTAAATCAATACCTTGGGCGTGGTGTCCTCCATCAGGCCAACGATTTCTCGCCAATGCAGGCGCCAGTTCAGGGCGGTGTGAATGGCCCCTAACTTCCCACAGGCATAAAACAGGTCGAGGTGCTCAATGCCGTCCTTGGCCAGAATCGCCACGCGATCCTGAAAGCCGATCTTAGCATTGTCTCGCAGCCAATTTGCAAGGCAATTGACACGTCGATTCCATTCTTTGTAAGTCAGGCGCAGTTCGGGATCTTTCCCCACATCAATGATAGCGAGTTTGTCGGGAGAGTAGATTTCTCTTCTGCCAAGGTAATCTCCGATATACATGTTTCACCTCCGGGATAAGAAGTGGTTAGTGGATAGTAGTAAGTGCTTAGTGGAGGTAAATAAGATTGAATTATAAAAAACATCACTCTGTCCACTATTCACTAAACACTCTCCACTTTGAAATCGACCGATTTCGCCGATAAGAATTTTCTCAAAGCAGGCCAAAATAAATCCGGCCTTTCCATATAGGTCATATGGCCGCATTCTGGCACCATAATCAAGCGGCTGTTCGGTAATATTTCTGCCATTTTTGATTGCTGCCAGGGTGGAATGGCGCGATCTTGCTCGCCAGTCAGGATCAGCGTGGGAGTCATCACGTTGCGGTAGGCGTCGGGATCATTGTCGATATTTTCGAAGAAAGGGTCTTGGGCTTCAGTGAGTCGTATAAGACAGTATTTCTTATCCTTGTAACGATCATAGAACTTGAAGCGACCGCGCTCCATAGCTTCGCCGTATATCTTGCGGGAGATATTTTCTCCAAAGGTTTTTTCGTACAAGTATTGTGTATAAATATCAAAGACTTCGTCCGAGGAATGATAGAAGCGCAGAGAGATGTCATGATACATTTGGAAAAGGATCTCACGCGTCAGCAATATGCCCGAAAGTGTCAGGGTGTGCAGTCGATCTTGGTGCAGGCGTCCTAGCTCGGCGCCGATAAAGCCGCCGTAGGAAACGCCGATAGGATGGATCTTGTCCACACCGACCTGGTCCATAACCTCGATCAGATAGTCAGCCAGCCGGCTGATGTAATAGGGCTCATCTTCTTGGGAAGATTGTCCCTGCCCGAAATAATCATAGAGTAAGATGTCGTAGTCTGGATGTAAGAAGGGAACTGTGCGATACCAGGATTTGGTCAGCATCGCCAGACCGTTGAGAAAGACAACGACTTCCTTTTTGCCCTCGCCGAAGTATTCCCAATAGATTTGGCGAGTGTCATTTTCTACTTTGATGAAACCAGTTTTTGAGGGAGTGAATTTTGCTGAGGTTGTCATTTACACCTTTCGATAAAGAGTACCCGCTGGAATAAATAGGGGCGGTGGCGGAGCCACCGCCCCTATTTATTCCAGCGAAATATCCGTTATTCTGAACCTTCTTATTCATATGGCCCTCCTCAAAAGGTTTCTATCCACTAACCACTCGCCACTGACCACTGCCAGAGGCTCGCCGCCATACTGATGCCGCCGCCGCTGGCGCAGAAGAGAACTTTATCTCCGGGCTTGGGACCACGTCCCTGGTTGATAGCATCATCCAGGGCCATGATCACACAGGGAGAGCCAGTGTAGCCCCATTTGTCCATCACCCAGTGCGTCTTCTCTATGGGCTGACCAAGTAACTCCATCATCGCCTCAATGGTGCGTAAATTTAGTTGTGTCAGCAAATAGAAATCGACATCATCAAAAGCCATGTCGACTTTGTCCAGTGCGCCCTGGATCAGTTTGGGCCAATATTCAGTATTGAAAGTTTTGGGGAATTTCTTGACAAACTGTACGACCGGTTTGCCGCCGTACGGTTCCAGGTTTTCCGTCGTTGCCGGCAGGTATGTGCCGCCGCAGTAAATGCCCAGAGCATCGTGGAATTCACCTTTGGCAAGCAGATTGCTGGCCAGGAAACCGGGCTCATCGCCAACTCCGAGCAGTGCCGCTCCAGCGCCATCGGCGAAAAGATTGGCCGTCGTCTTATCTTCCAGGTTGAGATAGCGGCTCATACCATATCCGCCTGCTACAAGAATATATTTGAAATTGGGCTCAGTTGCCAGGTAACGCGCGCCCTGATCCAGCGCTGTGACCCAGCCCGCGCAGGCGCTGTTGACATCATAGCACCCGGCGTTGACCGCCCCTAATTTGTGCTGTACCACGATAGAAGTGCTGGGGGAGAGGTAATCGGGCGTGTCCGTCGACACAATGATCAGGTCGATTTCCTCGGCTGAAACCCCAGCTTTATCAAGCGCTTTCCGACTTGCCTCGACGATCAAGTCTGATGTGGTTTGATCCTCAGCCATCCATCGCCGCTCGCGGATGCCCACGTTATCAATCAGCCACTGGTTGGTAGAGATGCCGATCATCTCATCCACCTCGGGGTTGGTGACAACCCGCTCAGGGACGTAGCTTCCTGTTGAAAGTATTTGTGCAAATTTAGTCATTTTATTTGGACACGGATTTCACGGATAAGCACGGATAAAAGCAAAAAATCCGAATAATCCGTGTTCATCCGTGTACCATAATTATTTTTAGGTTCCGACTACGATGCCACCGTCGACGCGCAAAGTGACGCCGGAGATATAGGTGGCTTCGTCTGATGCCAGGAATAAGAAAGCGTTGGCAATATCGACCGGCTCGCCCATGCGCTTCATGGGAGTCTTGGCGATCATGCCTTCCAGGATCTTCTCGGGCATTTGCTTGACCATTTCGGTAAGGGTGAAACCTGGCGCAATGGCATTGACGCGGATACCGTGTCTGCCCAACTCGCGCGCCCAAACTTTGGTCATGCCGATTACGCCGGCCTTAGATGCCACATAATTGGTTTGCCCAAAGTTGCCGTCCAGGCCAACAATGGAGGTCGTGTTGATGATTGCCCCACCATCGCCACCCTTGATCATGTATGGCGCGACTGCCTGGGCGCAGTTGAACACACCTTTCAAGTTGACGTCAATTACCAGGTCGAAGTTTTCTTCCGACATCTGCCCTGCTAATTCGCCCTCTTTGACCTTGACGAACAAGCCGTCTCGCAGCACGCCGGCGTTATTGATCAGTACATCGATACGGCCATATTTTTCGGCAACGCCATCTACCCAGGCCTGCACATCTTGGCGATCAGCAACATTGACTTTGTAGAAATCCGCCCCTAGCTCCGAAGCGGTCTTTTTACCAACTTCCTCAGCCAGATCACAAATGATCACCTTGGCGCCTTCTTCAGCGAATCTCTTCGCAGTTGCCTTTCCAATTCCGGCAGCCCCCCCGGTGATCAAACAAACTTTGTCTTTCAGACGCATGGATTACTCCTTTTGATGTAGTTCATGAATGGGAATATATTGTTCTATGAAGTTTACAGCATCTTGCCATTGTGTGAACCCGACTTCTTCATCGGTTTGAATATGACGGATTGCACCTCGATATGTGACCCGTTTATCTTTGTCTTCTGCTGGGTCACTCACAAAACGGATAACGAATGAACTAATAGTAGGTTGAGTTTCTTGGCTCATCGTATGTCCTAACGTTTGATTTGTTGGGGAAAATGAAAAGCTCTTTGGTATCCGGCTTTAGGATATCAAAGAGCCGTAACGCGCAGGTTACAAATCACTTACTCTGTGCTGGTGAGGCGCTGGTAGAGTTCTGCTGTTTCCGGTGCGGGGAGCACATCTAATTCGTCCCTGAGCGTGTCCTGACACCTTTGGTATGTGCGTGCTACCTGGCCGTGATCTCCGAGCAGATCATATGCAGTCATCAGATGGCGATACGCCCGTTCCCAGCAGTTGTCATAACCCAAAATTTTCTGGCACAGATCGATGGTCTCCTCAATTGTATTATTCGACAAACTCTGCTCGCAAAACTGATCAGCCGTGCGCAAGTACAATACCGAAAGATGCTCTCGTTCTGCTGCAGCCCAGGTTTCGTAGCGCGCGTCGGGAAGATACTCGCCGTTATAAAGACCAAGCGCATGCTCCGCAAACTGCATTGCGGCCTGCTGATCTGTAGATAAGCTTCTCTCTGCCTTTTGAATTGTGGTTGTGAATTCATCGGCATCGATCCAGATATCAGCCTCTGGGCGAATGGCATACGCAACCCCCTCGCGAACAATAAATGCAGAATCGCTTCCTGGCTCGCGGTTGGGTTCGAGTACCTTATATAGTGTGCTTAGGGCTACTTTGAAGTTTCGCTGGGAGGTCTCTGGGTCAACACCAGGCCACAGGTGCTCGCATAGCTGCTCGCGGTTCTGTGGGGATTGGCGATAGGTGAGCAAGATTTGGAACAGTTGGCGAGTTTTTTCACGTCTCCAGCCGTTGCGGGGAATCTCCTGGGTGCCGCGCCACACCTGGAAAGTTCCCAATGTGTGGACCTTCAATTGATAACCAGGATGGCTCTTAATACCTGCCAGTCCCATGTCCGATAGCAATTTGTCGGGATATGTGCCTTCCCAGTCATTTTCACGGGCGAGAATTAACAATGGAATCGAAAGCCGTTTATCAGGCAAGCCAAACAATGTTGGATACGTAAAAAGATAATCGTAATTGTGCTGGCGGCAAGCAGAAAGTAAATCTGCTAAGTTTTTTGCCAGGCGCTCAAGATCCCCTTGACGATACCTTCCTAAACACAGCCACAAGCGAGCCGCGTTGGTTCCAAAGGGATCGCTGCATTCGCGAAAACCACGCGCCGCCTGTCTCAACCAGTCTGAGGCTTCATCGTATTGTTCGGCCAAAATGAGACTCGAGCCCATGGCCAATCGCACAAGGGAGGCGATCCATTCGTCGCCGGATTGAGTTGCTAACTCAATGCCCTCTTTGGCGATTTTAGCCGCTTGTTCTAGGTCACCCTGATATCCATAGGATCTGCAAAGGCCCCAACAGGCCTCCACTCTCAAGCGAGGGATGGCCAGCGAGCGACTGATTTCTGTGGCTTTCTCAAACTGCTCACGGGATTTTGTGAAATGATCTGGTTCAGAGCCAAGCATCAGGGCATGCCCCAAGCGCATATGCCCAACAGCTGTGATGAAGGGTGAATTCAATGCTTCACCGCGTTCTATTCCCTCTACGGCAGATTGATGCGCCGCCAGTCGATCCCCCTGCATGGCATAAATGAATGAGAGCAGCAGTAAGGTCTCTCTGTGGGAGCGAGCTACATGGACGGGCTCTTGCCTTTCAGTCTCTGCCAGCTGCTCCAGTTGTTCCCTGGCTTCTGCAATACGCCCGGTGCGCAGCAGCACTCGAATTAAGAGCTGCGAATCTCCCGGGCCTTCCCGCACCAGCGCGTCGGACTGCTGGCGCAGCTTTTCTGCCTCTTCCACCTTGCCTGTATCGAGCTTATTTTCGGCGAGCAGTTGATACAAGCGCGCCTGCGCTTCACGGTCCGCGGTGCCATCGCTGACCCTCAGCGCTTGCTGCAGCAGCTCCTCTGCTCGGCGCGGGCTGACAGTGTCCAAATAGACGCGCGCCTGCCCTCGCAAGGAGCGGCTGAGGCCTTCGGTGATATTGCGCTCTTTGCACAATGTCTCAGCCTGCTGATACCAGCCCAGGGCTTCCTGGAAACGACTGCGCAAGCGAGCCAAATCTCCAAGGTACGTCAATAGAATGGGGTGTTGGTGAAGCGTTTCTGGGGCGAGGTTGTCAAGATGAGCTGTGAGGGTATCCAACCGCCCCATAGCTAGAAGTCGAGGTCCATAAGCGCTGAGCAGAGGAGCAGCCTGGTCATAGTCTTCTGCCAAAAAGTGGTGGTAAATGGCAGAGTCGGTGTCGCCTTGCCCTACATAGAAGTTGGCAGCCTTTTTGTGCCAGGATTTGCGTTGGTCAATACCTGTTTGCCCTCGCAAAAAGCGATGGAAGATGTGGTGGTAGCGAAGCTCCTGGTTGCCCAAGTCGACAACGAATAATTCGTGCTGTCGCAGGTGCTCTAATATTTCGTCGCTATCTGTGCTGCTGCGCATCGAGTCACAGGCCTGAGGAGTCATCACTCTTAGGGTGGCAGATATGCGCAGGAATTCCTGGATCTCTTCGCTTTGATGGCCCATGACTTCGTGAGTCAGCACTTCGAAGAGGCTCTGGCGTGATTTGGCTCCTTTGAGCAAAACATCTTCTAGCGATGTCACCGCGCCGCTGCGCAAACTTTGCCAGACAAGTTGTAAGGCGATTGCCCAGCCTTCAGTCAAAGTTGAGAGACTTTCAACTTCTTCGGCAGTTAATTCATGCTGATATTGATTAGCGAATAACTCAGTAATCTCATCCTGATTAAATTTCAAGATATTTTGATCAATGGAGAGAACATCCCCTCGGGAATGCCAACGAGGCAGGTTGGGTAGTTTGATTGGCAAACGCGACGAGAGCAATATCCTCAATTCGGACGGAGCCAGCCCTATTAGTCGATCCAAGGCATGGACAATTTCTGGAATGTTGGCAACCAAATGAATGTCGTCTAAGATCAAGTAAGTTATTTCATCCAATGAGCCGCTCAACGCATTCAAATATTGGTGGACAATCTCCACCATGGGCAAGGGGTTTTGAATGTTGTCCCAGCCCTCTAGAAGTGGGATAGGGAGGTTGTCGATGTGGGGAATTGCTAATTGGGTGGCGTGGAGCAAGTGCAGCAAGAAGACGAAAAGGTCATTGTCATCTTCTGTAACCTGATACCAAATCACAGGTTTTTCACCCGCAAGAGAAGCCAGGGCAGTGCTCTTCCCATATCCGGCGCTGGCTTGCAGCAGGGTTAGCCTGTATTGGGTTGTTTCAGCCAGCGCACTAGCAAGACGAGGCCGCTGCAGGGTTCGGCCTGGAGGGGTGGGGGGAGATATTTTTGTGCGGATAACTTGTGGTGTGAGCATGGGTGGTATCAAGGTTGCCTAGTGGCTGATACCATTATACCGGATGCCCTGGCTCATATTGGGAATGTATGCGACAAATCATTAATGCGCATAGCCATTATGTTTAATCGTCTCCCCCAAAACTATTTTTTACCAAAATATAAAAAAAACAAAACTACAAAACCCTACGCTGTCGGAAATTTAAGCTGGCGATATAAACATACCCACTGGCATACATTAGCAGCCAAATTACTAAACTCCACACCCCACTCGTGAGCACGTAGACAAAAAGCCCCAAAGCATAGAATGCAATTAACAATTCAATCCACGACTTGGGATCAATAGGGAGGAGATATTCGCTTTTCTTTAGCGATCTAGTTCTCCCGCGAATGTCGAACTTCGGTGTTCTCAGAAATGAACTTTGTTTCCCGACCAAGGCTTCAAGTACGGCATGGGTGTTGTTCAACGATAATCCCATGCCCATCACAACCAACAACGCTAAATTGCTCATTCTTTGTAAGCGCCCTTTGCCTTCATGGCCCATAGCTACCCAATACATCAATGCCGGACCAATGGCTGCAAATGTGAACACAGGTGTGATCCACAGCAGGGGGCTTTGGGAAGAGACCAAGGGCAAGGTGAGCGCTAAATTGAGCAATATCAGCGGGTGAACGATGTAGTTTGTCAGATGCACAGTGCCCTCGATCTTGATCAATTTGGTGTGATCCGATCTCCAAAGTTGACCGAGTAGTTTGCGCGCTGTCTGGATGCTGCCCTTGGCCCAGCGGAATTGCTGCCTTTTGAGGGCATTGATGTGCACCGGTAGCTCTGCAGGCGCAATGACATGGGGAATAAAGCGGATCTTCCACCGTGTGAGCTGCGCGCGATAGCTGAGGTCAAGATCTTCGGTCAAGGTGTCATGATGCCAGCCACCAGCATCCTGGATGCAAGCTCGTCGCCAAATTCCGGCTGTCCCATTGAAATTCAGAAATACGTTATTGTTACTACGGACATCTTGCTCAACGATGAAGTGTCCATCGATGCCGTTGGCCTGAGTACGAGTAAGCCAGGAAGAATTGGGGTTGAGATGGCCCCAACGGGCTTGCAAGCAACCGATCTTGGGATCATCTTCAAAATACGGGACTAAAGATTTCAGGAAATCCGCTTGTGGTAGAAAATCTGCGTCGAAGATGGCCACATAATCGCCCTTAACGATGGACAAGCCATATTCCAAAGCGCCGCCTTTGTATCCCAGGCGATCTGGGCGGCGGATGTGCACAATATCCAACCCTTGGGTCTGCTGCACCTTAACTGCCGCGGCAACAATGTCCCTGGTAATGTCAGTAGAGTCATCTAAAACCTGCACATGCATTCGCGAACGAGGGTAATTCATCTCTTCAATGGCACGTATCAACCGCTCGGCAACATAACGCTCGTTGTAGATGGGGAGCTGGATGGTTACTTGCGGCCAGTCATAATCATCTGCGACATTCTTGATGGGCACAGGTGTGTGCCTTTTGGCCCTGATCCAAGCTAAAACCAACGAGTTGTATCCGTATACAGCCAGCAGCGCAGCGCTGATGACATAGATAATCTCAAGGATTGTCACTAAATCACCATAGAACGCCGATGGGTGGCTCACCTAGACGTTTGGCCAGCCAGGTATCAATCCCCAGGCTGCGCCCTGCCTTGGTGGCAAACACCACAAATAAAATCGCTAAGATCATCACATAGCTCCAAGGCCAGTCATGACCGAAGGTGGCAAAATAAGTATTGACAATGAAGAAGGCGGCGAATATGCTGACCAGCGGCGTAAATGCCCCCACCAGCAAAGCAATACCCAGCAAGAATTCGCTAACCATGAGAAAGGGAGCAAAGTAATCTCGAATGGGCAGGATCACGACATCGATGAATGAAGCGTACCACCACAGAGGGTTTTCACTCTGTGGGAATACATAGGTAAAGAAATTTCGCAGTCCCCCTGCAGTATAAAATCCTTTGGTTAGATTACTCCCCCATGTAGTCAGGAACAAGGCACCCATCATGATGCGTAAATAGGCTATCCAGGTTAGAGGCACCTGTTGATCTTGTTGAATGTTATTCATAATAAAACTCCTTCACTATTGACCTTTACAAATGTTGAAAAAATTTTGATTGTCATGCTGAGCCGCCACAGGTGCGCCTATGGCGAGAGAAGCATCTCTGCAGAGATTCTTCGGTCGTAAACACCGCTCCATCAGAGTGACAAGCTTTGGTTATTTATCGACAACGTTTCTCCTGTCATCTGAAAATCCCGACGGGCCTGTGCACTGATCAAATCAACCAAAAAGATTATTACAACAAACACAAGCAATATGGCGACAACACCACCATAATTAAAACTGCTTAACTGTTCAATAAGCAGTCGCCCCAAGCCGCCCGCACCGACTAAACCTACAACCACGGTTGCACGAATAGCCTCTTCCCAACGTACCAATAAGTATGCAATAAAGCGAGGAAAAGTCAATGGGATGACACCATAAGCAAGTTGTCGAATGGAGTCAGCACCCTGGGCCTTGAGTGCCTGGATAGGTCGGTTGTCGAGATTTTCAACGACTTCGGCCATCAGACGACCAAGAACACCCAGTGTATAGGTCGCTAACGCCAGTGCACCAGGGATAATTCCTGGGAACAGCAGGAAGAGCAATAGCAAGGCCCATATTGGCGCCGGAATGGAACGCGCAATTAATAACAAACTGCGAGATAATATATAGACAAAAAACCTCAAGCCTCGAATTAATTTGCTCTTCACCTCAGTAGATGGTTTGGCAGCATACAAAACAAATATTGGGGCCATAAATCCAGCTAATGCAACTGCCAGCAGTGACATTGATATGGTTATTTTAATATTCTTCCACCACCCTTGAGACAGTAGAATATTAAATTCTGGGGGCCATGCTGCGGAGGAAATGTATCGAAATTGCGCCGCAGTACTTGATGCGAAAATTTTTCCAACATCAGGACGAATGTATACAAATGCGAAAGGTACAAGTACGATCCCTGCCAGAATAGAGAACTTAACCAGTCGATCAGTGATAGCAGGACTGGTATTCTCACGATAGATTGTCTTTGAATATTCTCTACAGTCACCGGCACAGCCTGCTTTCAAACCGATTCTGCCGCGCAAACTCGAACTCCAAAAATCTGCCAGGCCATTGAGAAAAAATAGTGCCAAGAGCAACGTCCAGATTTGTTCATACTTCAAAGTTTGCAGGCTCAGAAAAATCTCATATCCCAAGCCTCCTGCACCGATTAAGCCCAACACAGCAGCTGAACGGATCGCACACTCGAAACGGTAGAAACTGTAAGACAGCAGATCTGCAAACGCTCTCGGCAGCAATGAATACATGAAAGCCTTCAAAGGCGAAGCCCCGCTGTTTAACAATGCTGTCAATGAGTCGGATGGGGTTTCATCCAGGATTTCCGAGAAAACCTTGGCAGTGATCGCTCCAAAGGGAATGGCTATTGCCAGGATAGCAGACATAGGATCCAGCCCGATCACATTGATAAAGAAAAGCCCCCAGATGACTTCATGGATCGCCCTTGGAATGGCTAATCCTGATCGAACGATCAGCCAAGGTGTCATGCCCCAGGATCGAGTTGAATTTGCGCCCCGTCGTGGTGATAGGGATGTCCACCAGGTTTTGGATGCTAAAATCCCACCCATAAGCCCAAATACTACACTCAGGAAAACACCACCAATGGCGAAAGCCAGGGTTGTCAATGATGCATTCAGTGTAAGCAAGAGGAATTGCGGACTTAATTCGGGCTGGGCAAATGCTTGAAGAAATCTTGCCACCAAAGCCCAACCACCAAGGTTGATAACTTCTGAGCGGAACAAATTGGTTTGCCAAATTGCCCAGAAAACTCCGGCAATCATTAAAACTACCCACATGGTTTTGCGGTTGAAGAATGCTGGGCGGCACATTTTAGGGTAATCGATCTGGTTCGGGACCGTGGTTTGCATGGCAGACAATACTATTCAACCGGTGTTATTCGATACAGAGTCTGAATCATCTCGGGTGAAACATGCTCAGCAGGGGCATCAAATAGAATTCCTCCATTACGCAAACCGATTATTCTCTGAAAATGGTTCAAGGCGTACTCAATTGCATGTAGGCTGGCAATTAAGGTTGTGCAGCTTTCTAAACTAATATTGGCCAATAATTCGATGATCTCCCGGCTGCGTTCCGGGTCGAGATTAGAGATTGGTTCATCAGCAAGGATTACCAATGGTTTTTGAACAAGGACGCGGGCAATTGCAACTCGCTGCTGCTGCCCGCCAGAAAGCTGATGTGTAGGCTCGTAAATCTTTTCTTGGATACCCACCTGGGTCAGGGCATCAGCAGCAATCTCTACATCCCTGGGCCAAACAAGGGAGAGTAGAGATTTAGCTAATGACCAACTCCCTAGGTGCCCTGCGTTGACGTTATGGATCACTCGCATGGTATCAACCAGATGAAATTGTTGGTAAATCGTGCCGATTTTGGCTTGGAGCTGTCGCAAATGCTTGGGTCGCAGATGGACAATTTCCTGACCAAGTGCCTGGATGGTGCCCTCAGATGGAAAAATGGTGCCATTCAATAAGCGGATCAGTGTGCTTTTGCCCGCGCCACTGGGACCGACCAAAGCTACGCGTTCCCCGGCGTTGACCTGGAGATCGATATCAGTCAAGGCAGGGAACGCGCCAAAGCGATGGCTAACTCCGATCAGTTTATAGACACTTTCCATGAATTACTCTAATTTTCCGATTTCTCGTGCGACAGCTTCAATTTGCAGGTAGTTATCATTCTCGGTGACGATAAAACTCTCGGCGTTGAATAGATCGAGGATTTCTTTATGCTCTTGATCGCTAATTTCCAGACCAAGGAAGGCATCAACCACTCGCTGTATAAAATCTTCGCTATATCGTTCGGTTACATCGGGGCGAACAACCCAGTGGTAGTCATAAAAAGCGGGCGTACGCCAGATGAGCTGCACTTTCTCCAGATCTACCTCGCCAGCCTCAACTCTGGCCAGCCAAACCTTCTCATTCAACGCGCCGACCTCGAACGTTCCAGCCTCCACCAAATCCATGGTTACATCATGGGATCCAGAAAACCCAGCTTCGCCTTTAAAATCATCCAAGGTTACGCCCGCCTGGCTTAGGTAATACTGAGGCATCAAGCGCCCTGAAGTGGAGGATTCACTGCCGAAGGTAAATGTGTGTCCTTTTAATACACTTAGTCCAGCAATCTCATCGAAGGGCTGGATACCGCTGTCTACAGTGGCAATGAATACACTGTGGAATTGATCGTCCCCCTGACGCTGGATAAGCGCTTGAGAATTCTCGACTTGCAGTCTGGCCTGAACTCCAGTTAAACCACCGAACCAGACCATGTCCAGGTCGCCCACTCGGAAGGCGGTGACTGAAGCGGCGTAATCTGTGACAGATTTATACTCGACGGGAACGCCCAGTTCTGCTTCAAGATAATCGGCCAGCAAACCAAAACGCCGTTGCAATTTCTCTGGCTCTTGATCTGGGATTGCCCCAATAACAAAGGGTTCAACATTTTCGGAACCCGCAGCCGAAGAACATGCGGCCAGCAAGAATAGTAGCGTCAGTGAAAGCAGTAAAATTTTTTTCATTAATTTACCTCTAAAGATCGAATTTGGTAGGGCTCTAATTGTGCCTCGACACAATTTATCAGATATCACTTTGCTGGGAATTCTTACTGTTTTTGTGAAATGATGATTATATTTGGTGTGTAATACGTATAGGGGTGGCCATCATAATCCCCAAAGATGGCTTTGATGTCGAATTTTGCTTCTTTTAGGAGATCGCCTAATTCCTTTTGTGAGTAGAGGCGATAACGCAAAAGGAAAGCACTTTTTTGCTCGGGGGATATGACTTCAAATTGTTCGCTGACAGTGTTTGTTTGTAGATCGAATTCTCGCTTGATTTCAGTGTAGCTTTGATCGCCCCCAAATCGTTCAGAAGTGTTCAGGTTTTCTGTCACCCAATGGATATTTGGCACCTCGATGATCAGTTTTCCTTCGGGTTGCAGCACTTCCGCAATCCTGGCGACCAAGCCAGAGTTTTCTCCATCTTCATCGATTTGACCTAAGGTTGTAAACAGGCAAATGGCGGCATCGAATTTCTCTTCAGAAATAAATTCTTCTCCACGTGCCACGATAAACTCCGGCTTCCCCCATACTCCCGCGGCACGTTCTTTGGCAGCGTCAATCATGGCTTCGGAAGGGTCGATTCCCACAACCTGATATCCGCGTCGAGATAATTCGATGCTGTGACGTCCAAAGCCACAGCCGACATCTAAGATCGAAGCGCCCTGTTCTAATGCAGTTTGGGCGATCACAAAATCGATCTCTTTGCCAGTGCGTTCAGCAGTCAGCAAGGGGTGGTTGAGATAGGGCGAACCTGAGGTGAAGAAGTTTAGGGTTAGCATATCGTAATATACAAGATGTGGTTATTCTTCCAGAACCGCCCCGGAATGAATTCCAGGGCTAAAAAATTTTACCGGATAAATCCGGTTTGGTCGCATCTTCCATGCTCGACCCATCAAGCGGTGTTCAGTAGCACGGGCAATTCATTCCCGTGCGCGGCTCGTAATGACAAATTATTCTTTCGGCGGTGCATGCAAATTCCCACTCACGGTGGGGAAATAAACATTGCGCTTACGTCAGAGGCTGTCGCGCACATCCAGCATAGGGATATCTTGACGCTGCAGATCGTTGAGGGCTTCGAAGGGCAGCACAGCATCATGATCTTTTGCAACCTGCTCCCATTCTGCGAGCCATTCGCGGTCCAGGCCGTCGACATCGTCAATCACGCGCAGGCGATCAATGTCGTAGAGCTCCAGTAAGGATTTGACTTCTTCCACAACGCTCTCTGGAGAACGTTTTCGCAGGTCAGGGCCATGCACGGCATCCTGACACCACTCACAGCCGAAGGGGCAGCCGCGCGCCACCGAGATGGTCAGCGAGGCATAACCATTGTGCTCGCGCCACACATCCAGGTAATGATCCATATCAATCAGGTCCCTGGCAGGGAGAGGCAGCTCATCGAGATTGAGAATGAAGTCTCTGCGCGGGTTGACAATGATTTCGCCGTGGAGATGGCGATAAGCAATGCCTTCGATTTGGTCTAAATTGCCAGCCTCGAATTTTGCTCCAAGAAGTTCGAGAAGGGTCAGTTCGCCTTCATGGTGTACGACCAAATCCACAAAGGGCGACGCCAGATAGATTTCAGGTGTTTGTGTAGGGTCTGGGCCCCCAAGGATAACTTTAGCGCCAAAAAGATGGACTTTTTCTGCGATGTTTATCACCATCTCCCGGTTGGGTTTGACCGCTGATATGCCCACTATGCGTGGTGAAAAACTCTCCAATGATTTCTGAAAATCTTCCAAGTCATCCTGGAATGTGCCGTCAAAGATTTCAACACTAAAACCCTGTTCGCGGATAAAGGCTGCCAGATAAAGCAGCCCTAATGGGAAGTAGGGATTCATCAATTCGCGTTCGGCTTGATTCTGATTAAGGAATACCGGATTGACAAGCAAAATATCGATCATAATATCAGTTTACACTACAATTATTAAGCAGTCTTAAGCAACCGAACCAGGCGATCTGCCAGGAAAACACCTGCGGCCATAGCTAATGTCGTGGAAATACTACCGACTGAGAGCAGCGGCACGCCCACCAGCGAATGCCCCAGGTTGCAGCCGCCGGCGAATGCCGCGCCGACACCCATCAGAAAGCCACCAGCACCTAATTGCAAATAACGATTTGTGTCCTCTCCGCGGATCCAAAGGGTTTTGGACCGAATCGCAGCAATCAGCGCGCCAGGGATCAGACTGACTAATGCAATTGGAATCCAGGGGGAATTCGGCAGCGATCCGTCGAGGCCATTCTCGAAGAGAGCCAGGTATATCCCTGTGGGTACATTGGAAGTGCCATAGGGGTAATTGGTTCCACCTGCATTGGCAAACAGCCAGCTTAGGCTGATGATCACGCCGACGACGATGCCCAGGGGCAGCCAGCCCCACAATTTGCCGCGTTGATTGCGCGTCTCATTGGAAGCACGTAGTAGCCAAAAAATGGCGATCAGCTCTAGCCCACTCAAAATGATCCAACCTGCGGAACCTATTAGCTGGGGTATAGTTTGGGATGTTTCGCCAGCAGAAAGGATTGCTCTTAATCCAGATAAAGGTCCGCGATATACCAGGATGTCTCCAATTGCCCAGGTGGCCAGCCCCACCAAGGTACCCAACATGCCGTGACCCAGCTTGTAGAACAGGCCGGTGATGCAGGAGGCTGCTACAACCATGCCGATGCCAAATATCAGGCCCCCAAAGATGTTGGCCTGCCAGGCAAAAGGTGGGATCCAGGGATCGATCCATCCCAAGGCGCGCATGATGTAAACGACTGGTGTGGCGATTAATAGCGCCAGGATGTAAGCTCGAAAGAGATCGAGCTGTTGGGGTTTACGAAATAACCCCCGTAGGGTACTGTGAAAACACAGATCGCCGCGCTCCAGGGCGTATCCCAGGCTGAGACCGGCGATGATTGCCAAGGTAATAGTCATTTGGTTTCCTTATCCTGTAAAGAAGCTAAACTTTTCTCTCCTAACGGAGTGCTGCGCAAAAAGTTTAGCTTCTTTTACCAACACTAGACGTTTGGGATTTGTGTTTTCTTACTGAGAACATACGTGTAAAAAATTGCCAGACCGAGGAGCAAATATGTCGGAACATACTCTAAAGCACGCACCTGGGCGTACTCTCGGAAATTGGCTGGGTCATAATAGGTAAGATAAGAAAAGGCCACCGCAATGGAGAAATAGATCCAGGGCCATATGAAAGCCCTATATGATGTTGATTCGCCCTTTTGAGGTTGGAGGAACGGTAAGAAGGGGATGATCAGCGTCAGGTACCAGGGGTGGACCGTCGGGGTGAGCAGCAGATATGCTCCCATGGGTATCAATGCCAGACGTAGCAAATCGAGACTGTTTCTTTCTTTTCGCCAGACTTGCCAGGCTGTGAACAGGACCACCAAACCAAGTAGACCCGTAGTTATGGCTTTAGCAAGGAGAATTGGCGTTTCTCCAACGATTTCAACGGGGACTGCGCCAGCAGTTTGGTAGCCTGAAAAAGCAACTTCCAGCCAATGGTAAATGCCGCTGTTGTAATTCCAATACTGGAGATATATCCTTGTTGCGCCAAAAATACCTGTGCCATTTAACTCTCCGGTCAGTCCCCAGCCCGCATCGATTGCGAACAAGGCCAGCACCCCAAAGATAAGCCCTAGATAGACCCATATCCCTTTCCAGCGCCATCGTCGGAAAAGTATCGGCACCAGTAAAACCGGTAAGGGTTTGGTCAGGGTTGCAGCCGCCAGCAGGATGGCAGAGCAGACATTTTTCCGATAGCATACAACCAACCATAATGCCAGCATCACCAACATTATAATCAAAGAGTCGATATGCGCGCCATGCGCAAATTCGACGATTAGCAGGGGATTCCAAAGATACAGCAAGACATTCGATCTGCGTAATCCGAGACGCGGCAACAAATCCATCACCAGCCAGCCAGTCAGCAGATCGAAAACTGTGGCACTAACCTGGAATGCCAAAACACTTTGTGCCGCATCATATACGCCATTATATGCGCCGATCCTGGAAACCAGCCAAAATACCCCCTGTGCAGCAGGCAAATATGGCGATGCCATCCAATCATGATTAACTAACGCTCTCAATGGGATAGTAAAAGTATCTAAAAGAGGCGAGTTTACGGGCAGCGCGTAGGGGTTTACGCCCTGGTTGAGCAGATGCCCATCCCAAATGTAGCGGTAAACATCATCGGAGAGGCTGGGGGTGGTGAACAACAAGATCAATCTAAGGATGATCGCGAATCCCCAGATTTGATTCACTTGTAGGCGATCTTTGCCCAAACGGTGTACTGCGATGGCGTAGGCTGTGCCGGCGATGATGAAATTAGCCAGAAAAGCTGGGGTATATGTCCCCCTAAAACTGGGCAATTCAAGCAGAGAGAAGAAACTGCCTAAGGCCAGAATCCCCATTATGAATGATACTCCCCCGAGATTTTGAAATCCATCTGATAACTTGGTGTACCGTATCATAAGTATTTTCACTCGATGTTACTGTGAGCACATTCGCTTCGCTCAGTATAAACTCCGCGTGGCCGTCTCCAGGTAAAGGAGGAGATTGCTTCGGCCCTTTGCCAAAGGCACGCCTGCCCGTAGGGCCGCATAGCGTGGCGACAGAGTCTCGCAATGACAACCGTTTACAAACACGTGGTGAGGTTTCCCTGGAAATAGGGGGTCGGGGGCGAAGCCCCCACCCCCTATTTCCAG
>CAYQQX010000070.1:0-21286 GCA_964419495.1 uncultured Anaerolineales bacterium | reverse complement strand
GCAGCGCTCGACACACCTCTTCCTACCCCCCCATTGTGGTTTATTATCAGCCATGGTTTCATGAAAGTCCTGGGGGTGAGTGATACGGTTGTGCGCCTGCCAGCAGTCATTGCCGGGGTCTTGGGTGTGTGGGCTATCTATCTCGTTGGGAAAACCTTGTTCGATCAGCGGGTGGGCTGGAGCGCTGCCGTCCTGCTGGCTCTCTCGCCCATGCATCTCTATATCTCCCGGGAAGCGCGTTACTATGCCCCTATAACCTTATTTTCCCTGCTGACGATCTATTTTTTGCATCAGGGTCTGACACACAGGCAAAAAAAGTGGTGGGTGGGCTTTACCCTGGCAACGCTGTGCAATATCTACATCCACCTGACAGCAATATTTGTTCTGGCTGGAGAAGCAGTCTATGTGGGCATCTGGTGGGCGCATCGGTTGTACACCAGGCGTTCAAAAAATAAATCGCGCCATTCGGCCAGCACTCTCCTTGCCTCACTCCCCACCCCATTCATTGTCAGCCTGTTCGCCATTGTCTTATGTTATCTCCCGATGGCTTTTGTCGTCCCAGCCGGCTTGAGCGGGGAGCGGGGGCTGGGCAGCACAGAAGCCTTGGAAGGCTTCGAACTTTCGATAAATTATTTTCTTACGCTGTTCAGCAGTTTTGGCCCTGGGCCGGGCTGGCCTTTTTCTTTATTCTTGGGGAGCGCATTGCTGGGCGTGTGGCAAAGCTGGCGGAGACACACCCGCCCCTTGCTTTTGTTTTTGCTCCTGACCGTAACCCCTTTTATCATCATCTTGATCCTGCGCCCCAAACATTGGTTTTCGTATAAATATGTGGCCTTCATTTTGCCCGTTTACCTGCTCACCGTCGCGCTGGGGTTAGTGCATTTGGTGGAAAACATGGCTCAGCTTGTTCCAAAAACGCGCCGTAAGCAGTGGACGCAGGTCATGTTGGCAGCCCTGGTGGCGCTGTATGGCTTGCTTAGCCTGGCCGCGCTGGAAATCGGATATCGGAAACAGATTGGCAACTGGCGGGGTGTGGGCGCGATTTTGACCCACAATTTGCAGCCTGCTGATGCCGTTGTCACCCTGCCCACCGAAATCCTCACCTTGGATGTTGCAGAGATCATGGCCTACTATGGCCCCACCGCCGAAGATGCCGATATTCTACGCCTCACGACGGTGCCTGAGCTGGAAGCCGCGCAGGCGGCCTACCGACGGATGTGGGTGTTCGTTGACCAATATACCGACCTGGCCGCGGCGGGCGAGCTGGTGGCCTGGCTGGATACCCAACCGCATATCGCGCTGGACCTGGGCTATGACACCCGCATATATTACCTGGGTGCAGAGATTGAAAGATCACACTTACTCCAGGAAGCCGGCACGTTTAGCCACCTGAAAGCCGACTCCCTGGCCTCATTGGCTGCGGTTCACCTGCAAAGCGATCAGCCGGACGCGGCATGTGCATCTTACAGCCAGGCACTTCACCAGGTAGAAGCCCAGCCTTCCTTTTTCACTTCTGCCCTCACCCGAAGCTTGTTTCCCCAATATGTCGATGAAATGATGGCCGACACACAAATCAAAATACACACATGGCGCGCGGCCATGCACGCCCTGGAATGCCCCATGATTGGAGAATGATATGCAGACCCAAACTACATTGAATACACGCTCGCGCAAGGTTTTGCGGACAATTCTGGTGTTTGTAGCGTTGGTGTGCGGGATATGTTTTTACCAGGAAGTCTATGCTGTGGGCAATTTCTTACTCGCTTGGGGCACTTATGGAGGCGGAGATGGAGCATTTCGCTCCCCGTGGGGCGTGGCGGTAGACAGCGCCGGGAACGTTTATGTAGCGGATACAGGCAATCATCGCATCCAGAGATTCACCGACAACGGCTCTGTCCAGATGGACAGTTTCGGGGTTTGGGGATCTTATGGCAGCGGGGACGGGCAGTTCATCTCCCCGCGTGGCGTGGCGACAGGCTGGGGTGGGAGCATTTACGTGGCGGATACGGGTAATCATCGCATCCAGAATTTCACCGAATTCGGTAAATTTGTGACGAAGTGGGGTTCCTATGGCAGCGGCAAGGGGCAGTTCAACGACCCGCGTGGTGTGGCGGCAGACAACCAGGGGGATGTTTACGTGGCCGATACAGGCAATGACCGCATCCAGAAGTTCGACAGCAGCGGAAACTATCTGCTGGAATGGGCTGTCGGTTCGGCATCCAGTTCTCCGGTGGCTGTGGCAGTCAGCAAAGGCAGGTACGTCTACGTAGCGGTCGGTTATACCTATAACGGCACGTATTACGATGATGTTTATGTCTACGACAGCAACGGCAAGTTTATGGCCAGTTGGAGGGCTATTGATGGTTTGAATAATGGGGATACTGTCGAACCCGGTGTATCAGTGGACGGCGATGGGTACGTCTACGTGGCGGATAATGTCAATTCCCAGATATTGACATTCGAGGGGTTTCATGAAAATTTAAGGGTTGTAAAGAGCAACAACACCAACGGGGCGGGCAGCGTGGGCACACCTTTTATTTGGACGCTATCGGTTGCCAATGGTAGCGCAGTTGATACCGTTTTCCTGGATGGTCAGACAATTCTCAAAGACGAACTGCCGGTTGGGCCGGTCTACGGAACGCCCGTCGTGGTGATTAAAGCCAACGTAACCAATGGCGACAATATCAGCTGCGCCATCGACGGGAACAGTATCCTGGTCTGTACCGCTTCCGGCGCGGATGTCACCATCGGGAATGCGTCCGAATCCTTCGCTGTGCTCATCAGTGTTGCGCCCCAAACTGGCAATACATTGAAAAACCCTCGTGAGGGGGGCGTCTGCAAACTCGACCCGGATTGGCGTGTGCCGGAAAACGATGAAGATGATAACAATTGCAGCGACACGGTCACGGTGATGTCCGATGCCGAGATGGATGTGCAGAGCAACAGCCTCTCCATTCCCAGCGGCGACACCACCCCCAACGCGGCAGACCTGACCGACTTCGGCAGTGTTGCCGTGGATAGTGCGGCAGTCATCCACACCTTCACGATTGAGAATACCGGCACGGACAACCTGGGCTTGAGCGGCAGCCCGCGCGTCGCCATCGACGGGGAACACGCCGCCGACTTCACGGTGATCGCCGATCCCTATTCCCCGGTGGCTGGGGGCAGCGACACTAATTTTGTGATCCAATTCAGTCCCAGTGCCGCGGGCTTACGAGAAGCCACAGTCAGCATCGCCAACAGTGATGACGATGAGAATCCCTACACTTTCACTATCCAGGGGACTGGGGCCGTGAGCGGAGATGGGGACATCAAGATCAGTATCGCGGGAGATGAATTTGTTTTCGGCCCGGTCAAGCTGATCTTCCCGCAGTTGAGTCTGTCCGTGGAGCCTGTAGCGATGCCCACGGGTGGCGATGCGCTGCGCCTGGGCTCGGATGGCCGCGTCTTCGACATCATCGTGCGCGACTACGCGGGCAACATCGTCAGTGAGTTCGATTTCCCGCTGGTGGTATGTATCAAGCCCAGCGCGGCCGAGATCAGCGCGGCGGGCGGCAATATCAATCTGCTGAAGGTCTATCACAATCATGCTGGTGGTAATTGGGAAGTGTTGGATACCTTTGTAGATGGGGAGCACGTCTGTACGGTGGTCAATCGACTGAGCTACTTCGTTCTGGGCGCGGCTGACTTGCCAAATACCGGCTTCCCACCCGGGGTGGCAACTGCCCCTGAAGCACAGCCTGCCGAGAAGATGTATTTTGAAATTGCGCGCGGGTTGAGTGCCGCTGAAGGCGGTGTATCGAAACCCAGTGATTTCACCCTGGAGATTCCCGCCCTAGGCCTGGAAACCCCCATCATCGGCGTGCCGCTGACGGCTGAAGGCTGGGATGTCAGCTGGCTCGGCGAGCGTGCGGGCTATCTCGAAGGCACAGCCTATCCAACATGGGCAGGCAACACCGCCATCACCGCCCACGTTTGGGATGCGGACAACAACCCCGGCCCCTTTGTTGATCTGCACACCCTGCAGCACGGCGACCAGGTCGAGATCCATGCCTGGGGGCAGGTTTACACCTATGAAGTGCGCGAGGTCATGCAGGTGCGCCCCGACGACCTGCGCGCCCTGCCCCAAGCTGAATATGATGTGCTGACCCTGATCACCTGTCAGGGTTACGATGATTCCCGCGGGGAGTACGGCTGGCGAATTGCGGTGCGAGCTGTGCTGATGAAGGTGGAAACAGAGTAATATTTTTCGAGGAAGTGTATCAAAGTCCACAGCAAAATCGAAAACACTGGACGCTATTCGATGTGGAATATACGATAAGCAATATTACCGAGTTTATCGCATATTCCACATCAACGCGGGGCCTGCAAACCAGACACAAAACTGCATCACTGATGTTGAACCACGGTATACCTGTATTGATCGCATCCAAACGATTGGGACATTCCAAGCCCAGTGTTACGATCGACATCTATGGCCATCTAATGCCAAGCAAACAAGAAGAAGCAGCTGCATTGATCGACACTTTGATTTCACCAATAGATGAGAAATAGCATCAAACTGCACCCAAACTGCACCAGAACCGATTTTGAGTAAACAAAAAGACCCAAGATACTTGCAATCTGGGTCTCTCGTTAGGGGGTTACCCCATATCTGCTCCTCGGGTAAGATTCGAACTTACAACCTAGCGGTTAACAGCCGCCCGCTCTGCCATTGAGCTACCGAGGATTGTTATGTTAATCGGGGGGATTATATAACTTTGACCATCGAGTGTCAAGGAAAAAATAGGGGCACATTGATTTAATCGTCTGTAATTTTATCTTCATTCATCGCTGCGTCTGCCACAGCAAACAATTCAGCTATGTCGCTAGCAAAAATTACCAATTCATCTCCACCGATGCGAGCAGTTATATCCGATTCCCGAATGTTTTCTGGATAATCCCTCCCGCTTCTTTGATGACTCTATCACCATCTTGATGGCCGTAAGCATCATTTATTAGTTTTAATCCATCCAGATCTGCATAAACCAAGGCAATATATCGCCCTTCACGATGAACAATTTTTAATTAATGTTCGGCCAAATAGAAGAAACCCCGCCAATTATTCATATTGGTGACGTATTCACAAGTTGAAGAGATAATGAGAGAAGTGGGACAGGTTGATATTTCATGTAGCAGTGTGTGGCGGAGAGTAGAACGGTGGGGCGAGAAGTTTCAAGAGATTGAAGCCTTGCGCTGAGCCGCCACGCTATTCCACTGGCTATGTTGCACTCTGGGCAGCGCTGGCGGCCATGAGGAAAGATGCTTCGCTGCGCTCATTATGACATAAATAAATATCCCCCTGAATATGTTACAAAGTTACAAGTATTTGCGTAAAATGGGAAATACCCCTATAATACTAAAGTTTACCAATATTATCTAATTAATACTATTTGCCATCATACCCTTTCCCCAACGCGTCAAACGAGGAACAAAACATGTCAAAAACTCAAAATGGTTACCTGATCATCGCAGACATCACTGGATATACGGCTTTCTTGAGCGGCTCTGAACTAGAACACGCCGAAGACAGCCTGCGGTCATTGATCGACTTGCTCATTAAGCAAACTCAAGTTCCGTTGTTGATATCGCGCCTGGAAGGCGATGCCGTGATCAGCTACGCCGACCAGCGCAGCATCCTGCAAGGACAGACATTAGTCGAGATGATGGAATCTACTTATGTAGCGTTCAAGCAGGCCATCGAATTGATGGTACTCAACACAACCTGCAACTGCAACGCCTGCCGCAACATCCCTAATCTGGATCTCAAATTCTTTGTTCACTTCGGAACCTATATGCTCCAGCAGCTGCCGGCTTATACCGAACTGATCGGCACTGACGTCAACACAGTTCACCGGCTGACGAAAAACACCATCAAAGAGAAAATCGGCTGCGAGGCTTATGTGGCCTACAGTGAGGCTGCTGTGGAAGCGTTGGGAATCCAGGAACTGACCAAAACGATGACTGCCCATACCGAAGAATATGATCACATCGGTGCGGTGAAAATGTTCGTACAGGATATGGTCGCGGTGTGGGAGCACAAAAAAGAGGGCAGTCGCATAGTGGTTACACCCGAGGATGCTCTCATCACATGCGAATATGAATATACATTAGCCCCCATGCTGATGTGGGATTATGTCACCAAACCCGAATTCAAAGCCATGCTTTCAGGCTCCGATAGCGCCACCATGGAAAAAATGGATCATGGTCGCATCGGTATGGATTCGGCATATATGTGCGCACATGGGGAGAATGTTTTCCCTCAAACCGTCGTCGATTGGCAGCCCTTTGAGAAATTTACCATTCACAGCCCGGTAATGATGGGCATGTACGCATACTGGACAACAACCCTTGAGCCCACGGATACAGGGACCAAAGTCACCAGTTTGAGCAGCAAACTGCAAGGGGGTCACAGCCTAATTCGAAAGCTCTTGACATCATTTATGGTCAAGACAATCATCAAAAACACCTACGAAGGCTTTGAAAAACTGGACGAGATCATCAAGAAAGATATGGAAGAGGGCGAGGTATTTCAGCCGGATGCCGACGCGATCGACGCGGATGCGCTGCGCGCTGCTATGGCTGAGAACCTGGCCGCGTAGCCTTATTGCGAAATCACCAGCAGCAAAATTTCTCAATCTACTGTTTGTTTCTGGATAACTTTTTCCCAACACATTTTACGGCACAAGTAAAATGTGTAACTCTTTGGGCCCATGCATACCCATGACCAATTCCATGGCGATATCGGCTGTTCGACTGGCACCTGAAACCAAAACGATATTGCTGGGTTGGCTAAAATTCTCGATACCTGATTCCCGTTGATGAGCAACCCAGCTTTCGAAAGTGGCGAAAATTGACGATTCCTTCAACACAACTATATGCGTAGGGGGCAAGATCGAAGGTGCCCGAAATTTACCCGATCCACTGTCCAGGATTAAGCTCCCCGTAGAAGCCAGAGCCGCACTAGCACCTGTAATTCCAAATTCAACATGGGGGTCATCATGTGCTGCAATTTCGATGTCCGAGTTTTCCAAACCATCTTCTAATCCAGGTAAAGATATCTGATCAAAATCCCAGGCTGAAACCTTGGTGTCATTTTTCAGCAAATTGATGATAACTTTTACAGCATCGCGTTCATCATTGGTCTGGTATACAACACAGCCAAGTTTTTTGGACTCAGCCACAAAGCGCTCCTTGAGAACCTCTGGATTTCGTTCATTTACAGGCGCAACCGGGAGATAATTCTCAGGAATCTGAATATCGGCAAACGGCCTTGGGCTCTTCTGTAAATTTGCGAATATCATGCTGCGACTTTTATTCATTTTCCCCCCTCTCTAATTGATGTTGTTGCCATTGCTGGCGGAATGATTTCTTCGAAAACTCAGGCAACATGCGAGATTTGGTCCAACCCCCTAAGATGCCGGGAAGCTTGTCGGGGAGCAACTTGCCACCCCATGCGCCTAGCACCCCCATCAAAGCATATTTAGTTGGATCTCTCCAAAGCCAAGACCACAACTTCAACGCCAAATCCCAGGCGCGAGGGCTGTGCTTCTCTTCAACCAGGTCACTCCTCAGTTCCAGCAACATGCCTGGGAGGTCGATTTCCACCGGGCAGACGTCTTTACACAAACCACACAAGCTGCTGGCGTTGGGCAGCGGTTTGGCCTGATCCAATCCATTCAACAAAGGTGTGATCACAGCTCCAATGGGGCCAGGATAGACCCAACCATAAGCATGGCCGCCGGTGATTTTGTAAACCGGGCAGGCGTTCAAACAAGCCCCACAGCGAATGCAGGCCAAGGCCTCAACGTATTTCGAATTATAAATCTGGCTGCGGCCGTTATCCACAAAGATCACATAGACATGCTCGGGCCCATCGCCCTCATCAGTTCGACGGGGGCCATTGATCAAGTGTGTGTATACGGTGATGGTTTGTCCGGTTGCGCTGCGCGGCAGCACTTGAGTGAGCGTGGCATAATCTTCAAGTGTGGAGACCACTTTCTCGATCCCAACCAGAGCCACATGCACCCGAGGCAGGCTGGTCACCATGCGAGCGTTGCCTTCATTAGCAACCAGACACAGACTGCCTGTCTCGGCAATGATGAAATTACCTCCAGAGACCCCCATATCAGCAGAAAGAAATTTCTCTCGCAAATGGCTTCGGGCAAAAGCGGTCATTTCACCCACGTCCTCGGTGGGTGGCATACCCGCTTCTTCTTCGAACGATTTGCGGATGCTGGCTTTAGTGCGATGCACCACCGGGACGACAATGTGACTGGGGGCATCGTCGCTGATCTGAACGATATACTCACCCAGGTCGGTCTCAACAACCTCGACACCATCAAGCTCTAGAGCCTGGTTCAGCGCCACTTCCTCCGTGACCATGCTTTTGCTCTTTACAACACTCCTTACGCCATGGGTGTGGACAATTTCTAAGACTTGCCGATTGGCTTCATCTGCATCGCAAGCCCACAAAACTTCGAAACCATTTCTCTGCAGGTTTTCTTCTGCCTGGAACAATAACTCGGGGAGTCGGTTGAGTGCCTTTCGCTTGATTACCGCGGCCTGTGCCCGTAATGCTTCCCCATACGCCTTCCCCTCGGCGTACATGGCTGCTTGTCGTTTTGAATAACCAAGCTCGGCCCCAAAGGTGACAGCCGAGCGCAAATCGGCGTC
Source organism: uncultured Anaerolineales bacterium (assembly GCA_964419495.1). Taxonomy (GTDB): domain Bacteria; phylum Chloroflexota; class Anaerolineae; order Anaerolineales; family UBA11858; genus NIOZ-UU35. The sequence continues at coordinate 12,571 of CAYQQX010000070.1, read as the reverse complement.
ATCAAGAGCTGATCGGGCAGCTTGAAGGAAATCGTTGGCACGCACTTTCATTGACCGCCTCGCAATCCATCAGCCAATACATCAGCAATATGGCGGACTTTGCCCTCCGCTCCCTGACGCGCCAGACCTCCATTGATGTGCATCGAACAACTGACATCCCCACTGATGACTGTTTGGGCTGGTGAGGCCTCAATATGCTTGATCTTGTTCTCCAGCATGGCTCCACTGATATCGGCCATTTTGACGCTGAACAAACCCCCAAAGCCGCAGCAGGTTTCATGGTTTTCCATTTCTTCGATTTGCGCGTTTTCGATTTTGGCAACCAGACGCCGTGCCGGGGCACCTAACCCGAGATGTCGCAGCCCGTGACATGAATCGTGGAAAGCAAACGTGTGTGCCTCGGGAAGCCTGGCATCTAGATCTGTGATCCCCAAGCCTTCCACGATGAACTCTGTAAACTCCCAGGTGATCTGCGAAATCCGCTGCGCAACGGGCAGCCATTCAGGGTCATCGGCGAATAGGTTCATATACTCTACCCGTACCATCGAAGCACACGATCCCGAAGGAGTAACGATCACCTGAGCATTTTCAAATGTTTGTAAGAATTGTAGAGCTAACTCTTTGGCCTGCTTATGGTACCCACCATTATAAGCTGGCTGGCCACAGCAAGTTTGATCTTCGGGAAATTCAATTTCTACCCCCAAATGTTCTAAAACTTGAACGACAGACATGCCCGTCTCTGGGAAAAGCAAATCCACAAGACAGGTGACGAAGAGAGAGACCGGCTTTCCCTTCGGTAATTGGCGTGGCGGTAACGACGTTGACATATTCATTGATTGGTGCTACTTAATCGTCTATTCTGCGCGCCAAGACCCGTGTTGCATTCTCGATGGGTTCGTCGGAAACGAGGATCAAGTATCCACCGCCACCTGCGCCAGAAAGTTTCCACCCCAATGCCCGGTCGCGATATTGTTCGATCAGAGCCGCGACTGCGGGATTCATCATATTGGGGAACATGGCAATCTGAGCTTCGAAAGATGCTCGAAAAGCTTCCCCAAAAGCTTTGATATCATGGGCCAGAATTGCCTGCCAACATTCATCTGTAGCATCGGCCAGCGCTTTGGCTTTCTCGCGACTGAAATCGGTGTCAGCTAAGACATCATATCCCGATTGGCGAGGCCCTAAAGTAACCAGGAAAAAAGCATTTTCTACGAACCGAATTGTAGATTCGTCCATCACTCGCTCAATGCGGCTGGGCCAATATTCACCAACATAATGAGCTTTGGCCAAGCCTGGGAAGATAATGCCAATCGAATCCTGAGAGCCAGAGATCACTTTCGTCCCCGGAGGATTGTCGTAGCTGAAGAGGATCTTAGCCAATTTCTCCGGATCACCAGGGGGTAGTTTTGGACCCCACATATCGATGGCCGCACGACGAGTGCTGGATGCCATGCCGCTGCGCTCATTGAACTGGATCGTCGGCTCTAGCGAAATGGTAATCACCGAACCAGGATAATGCTCTGAAACATAGGGCTGATCCAACCACCCCCCGGCGATATCGATCCGGAACGGCATCTGGTTGACTGTGCGTAATGAGGTTGTTGAACGACGCGGCAGGCCAGCATGTGGTTCTCGCTGCAAAACAACATATTCAACGCCATACTCTTCGCACAATTGCCGCTTTTCTTGCACACTGCCTTCAGAATTGACTACCATAATGTCAGGCTGGAGTTCCTTGAATTCCTCCAGGAAATCCAACATACCTGAACCCTGTGAAACGAAGGCATTTTTGACGCAGCTTACCGACTTCACCATAAAGAGGCGTTCATCTTCAGTGTTTACGGGCAAGCGACCTTTCAGATCATAGACCGTCTTGTCAGACCCTAAAGCGACATAAAGGTCACCATAAGAAGATGCTTCCTGGAAAAATGCGATGTGGCCGCTGTGTAGTAAATCATAGCAGCCGCTGACGATTACTTTCTTCTTTTTTTCGGTTACTTTATCCGATGAACTCACTTCTTAGTCCTCTCCATAATGCCAGGTTATGATTTCAAACCTGTTTTCTGGACCTGTTCCTCGATCCAGGAATAAGTTTCGCTTATACCTTCTTGGAAAGAGTATTTCGCCTTCCAGCCCAATGAATGGATACGATCTTTGCTCAAAATGCGTGCCTGAACACCAACAGGCCCATCAATGTAGTTGATGTTTAGTTTCTTTCCAGAAGCTTTGATCACTTTAGAAACCATTTCAGCAACTGTTGTGAATTCTGTTGTACCAATGGTAACCGGCTCCCGGCAATCGGATTGCATCAACGTGTAAATTCCCTCCACCAAATCATTGACATAGGTATATGCTCGAAGTGCAGTACCATCACCCCAAACATCAATAGTGCCGCCATCCTCTGCCAAAGCTACTTTCCGGCATATTGCCGCGGGGGCCTTCTCTCTTCCACCATCCCATGTTCCTTCGGGGCCAAAACAATTTTGGAAGCGGGCAATTCTCACTTCCATACCTTCATTGCGCATATAGGCCAATGCCATTCGTTCTGCATAGAGTTTTTCCCAGCCATACTCGTTATCTGGCAAGGCGGGATAGGCTTCTTCTTCTGTCAAGGCGCGCTCACCAGGCTGCATGTTGCGGTATACACAAGCAGAGGAGGAATAAAAATAACGTCCAACCCCCATTTTGGATGCCTTGTCAACCATGTGAATATTGATCAGAGCACTGTTGCGCATGATCTCGCATTCTGATGAGTGGATAAACCCCATGCCGCCCATATCTGCTGCCAATTGATACACTTCATCAAAACTGCCCTCCGGCAAAGTTAATGCGGCGATACAGCCCTCCTCTTCTCGCAGATCAAGGAGCGCAAATTCGTCAGCCTGTGTGGTGGCGAATTCATGCTCATTAATATCCACCCCTCTCACCCAGTAGTTTTCTCGTTTCAGTTTCTTCACCAAGTGGCCGCCAATAAAACCACCGGCACCACAAACTAAGGCTCTCTTCATAAATTCTCCTGTGCAAAGTTCATTGTTAGAATTTTACCAAGTATGAAATAACGTTAGAATTTACGCAGTTCGACGGGGAAATTGCCTGCAAGCGCGTAACTTCTACATGTAATAACTCTATTTAAAAAAGCCAGCAAACGGATGTTTCACCGAATACCCGGCAGATATTCTGTTTGGCAACTTTTTTTGGTGGATTCATCTAATTCATTCACCAGGTATCGTAATCATCGGTATGTTTGCGATATTCCAAGTCCCCGAGATCACCTTGTGAGATGGCTTCCTGGGCAACCTGAAGCGTGCGGGTAAGATGGAAAATCTTGCATGATTCTTCCAAGCTCGAGCACCATTGGTAGGCCTCCTCGAGCACAGGGCCAATGGAGAAACAACCATGGCCGCGCAGCATAAAGATTTTGTATTCACCTAACATCTTAGCCGCAATCTTTGCAACCTCGGTAGAACCGACGGTCTTCTCCGTTTGCACGACGGGCACCTTGCGAAATAGGTATGACCCCTCGCTGTCAATGGGGATAATTGCATCCTCAACAACCATCGATAAGGCTACAGCATAAGGGGGATGTACATGCACAATCGCCAGGGCGGGCGTATGCTGATAGATCTCTCGATGAACCACAAGCTCACTGGAAGCCAGCATAATGTTGCTGTCATCTTCCTCCAGTCCAATTTCGATGATATCCATTTCCGTCAGATGAGCGAGCATGGCGCCGGTACGTGTGATGAAAATGCGATCACCCATGCGCACACTCATATTGCCTCCGTGAGAGGAGGTCAATCCCCGAAAAAACAGATCGTATCCAAAGCGTTGAAATTGATCAAGCATGGCTGCGTTCCTCCATGAATTGAGCACTTAATTCTTCTAAACCTAATGCGGTTAACTTACGATCCATTGGGATACCATCAGAATCCCAACCTCGGAAGCGGTAGTATTCGGCTAACATCTCGTCCAAGTGAACCACATGGCCGGCACTCCCACCCTCATCTAAGGGCTGTTCGAGGAACCTGGAAGGCAGGGTATCGTCTACTTTGCTGAAACCAGCCCGGAGGTTGTAAAGTCGCTCCAAATTCCAGATTCGTTCTCCGGCAAGCTGGAGGTCCTGAACTTCATACTCCACTCCAGTGATGGAGGTCATCAAGCGGGCAAAGAAATCATCGCCGATGGCGAAGTTGACAAATTTACACATGCCAATTGAATCAATCACTGCGTTGGTGTGCTGCATGACAATCAGGATACCTGCTTTTCCACTGGGAGCGTGTCGATCCAGCATTTTGGGTGCCCCTAGCAATTCTGGGCCCAACATGTTCCCGCGCAGGTGGCAGGCCCCGCGGTTCGAGGTGGCATACAACAACCCCTGACCCTGCATTCCGCGAGGGTCATACGCTGGAAATTCAAGGCCTTTAACTTGCATGGCTGACTCTGCCGCTTGATATTTTGTGGCCAGTCTTTTGGAACCGAGTGCCAGTTCATCGCCAAAATGCTGACGATGGGCAATGTCCGAAACAGTTTGCAGTAGAAGGTCTGCGCGACCAAAAGCCAGTTCTGTGTCCAGCAAACCTTTCTCAGCTAACTCCATAGCGCAGGCAATGGTTGCGCCACAGGAAATCGTATCCATACCCAAGCGGTTGCACAAGTAATTGGCCTCGATGATAGTTTCGAAATCATCAATACCTAAGGTCGAGCCCAGCGCATAGATAGTTTCGTATTCCGGCCCTTCACCACTCTCTTTACTGGTCTTGGTGTTGCGTTTGCAGCCAATGGGGCAGCTCCAGCAGGCGCCGCGTTTGGTCAGAAACTCATCACGTAAGCGTTCGCCCGAGATTTTATCGGCTCCAGAGAACTCCCCTTTTTGGAAGTTGTGCGTGGGCAACACCCCATACCAGTTCATCAAATTGACTAACACTGAGGTACCAAACTCGGGCAAACCTTGCGAGGTGCGCGGCGAGGCATTGACCATTTTGCCGGCTTCATAGGTGACGAAATCATAAATATCTTTGTGAGCAATCTCTGGCTTGTCTTTGCCATGCGTAACAATGGCTTTCAAATTTTTCGATCCCATTACGGCACCAACACCGCCGCGGCCATAGGAGCGACCATTTTCGTCGGCGATTGACGAGAAAAGCACTTTGTTCTCCCCAGCGGGTCCAATGCTGACGACAGCCGAGCCCTTAGATTTGAGTTGCCCCACTGTTTCAGGGATTTCTTGTCCCCACAGGTCATCCGCGGCATGAATCTGCGCACCCTCAGAGGTCACTTCTAACCAAACTGGGCTGCTAGATTGACCCGTAATCACCAGGGCATCATAACCCGCCCAACGCAGGCGCACACCGAACTGAGAGCCAGCATTGGCATCGAAAATCGTACCCGTCAAAGGCGAGAGAGTGCTCATACTCGAGCGACCTCCTGTAGGCACGCGCACACCTGTCAGGGATCCTGTGCAAAAGGCGAGGATATTCTCTGGTCCCAGAGGATCAACATGGGGGGGCACTTCCGAATAAACCAGATAAGCTCCCAAACCACGTCCGCCCAGAAATTGATGGAGGATTTGTTCATCAATTTCTTCAATCACGGTGGTGCTATTCGATAAATCTACTCGTAATAATCTTTTCGTCCAACCATACATGTTTTGTCTCCAACAATTCAAGTTGATATTTCAAAAGCGGTCAAGTTCGTGGTGTTGTGCAATCTAAGAGCACAAAGCTTCCCCATGTCATTCCGAGCCGCCGAAGGCGCGCTTGTGGCGAGCGAGGAATCCCGTTCAGTTGGCTTGGCCAACAATGAAATTGGGTTTCAGGGATTCCCTTCGGCCCGATCTTCGATCGCAGGGCAGGCTTCACTCCGAGGAGTTTATCCTGAGCCTGTCGAAGGGCTACGTTCAGAATGACAATAATTGCATTGAACTTTTTTGAAACACCGTCTTTTTGACTACTCTCGATATTTCAATCATTGATGTTACGCAAGCTAAAGAGAATCTCCCTGGAAATAGGGGGTGGGGGCTTCGCCCCCACCCCCTATTTCCAGGGAAACCTCGCTACGTGTACGTAACATGAGTTATTTTCCCTTTCTCACTTGATTGCCAATCTCTCTAAGTTTTATCAATTCACCTTCCAGCAAAGGGATTGGATCGCCCAGGTTATGAGCCAAATAAAAGGTGTAAGCGGCATGTTCCATGCGCTCAAGGGCAATCAAAGCTTCTTCAAGAGTTTGTCCGACAGTGATGCTGCCATGATGACTCAATAATACTGAGTTATGGCTCTTAATAAACTCTCGAATACTATTTCCCAGATCAGGAGTGCCCGGAGTCCCATACTGGGCCACGGGAACCTCTCCCAAGGCAATCAGCACTTCGGGAAGATATTCCACTGGAAAGGGGATCCCAGCTATGGTTAACGCGGTCGCAAAGGGAGGATGCGCATGCAGAACCGCACAGATATCCGATCGCTGCCGGTAAGCCTCCAGATGCATGTTGAGTTCGGATGACGGCTTTAGACCGGGTTTCCCGATAATCACATTCCCAGAGAAATCAACAATGATGGGATCATCCGGCTCCATGGCCATCTTGTAGAGGCCGCTTGGCGTGACCAAGAAGCGGTCATCTTCCAAACGGATGGAGATATTTCCATCACTAGAGCGAATCAGCCGTTGATTTGCCAGGATGCGGGTCACACGCACTATTTCCTGGCGCATGCGATATTCACTATATACCATTAATTTTGTCTCTCTTTTAATTGTAGATATTTTTGATAAGCCTCATCCCAGGCTGCAGTCTCTTTGGGTTGATAAGTTTCAACGGAGAAAGATTCTTTTACAAGTTGTCGGCCTGCTGCTAACGATTCTATCGCACCAATAGCGATGGCTTGCACGAGAATATTTCCAATCGCGGTGGCTTCAACCGGTCCGGCAACGACCGTGCGGCCAGTTACATTGGCTGCCAGTTGTAAGTCTATTCACAACCCAAGATGGCAATGAAGGCATTAGGTTATCTCAGGAGATCCTGAAGATTGATGGCTCAGGACACACAGCAATCATATACTCGAACGATGTGGAACTTGTGCAGAAATTTGGACTGGATATTCCTGCCAGCCGGATATTGGTGAATGCCCCTGGAGTTCAAGGGAGCATCGGAATCGTTCCTACCGGATTGGCTCCAACATTGACGCTAGGTTGTGGTACATTCGGTGGAAATTCAACAACCGACAATATAACCTACCGGCACCTTCTGAATGTAAAACGAGTGGCACGTATTGCCAAAGAGTAGAGCCCAATTTCTAGATGAAAACACCTCACAGTGCAGAATTGCCAGCGGAAATCGAGAGTTATTTGCCACCGGACCTCTGGCGCAAACTATCTTCTGGAGAACCTCAACGCAGGTTGTTGATACAAGCTCTTGATCGACTGCGCTCGCTAGTTTATCTGCTTTCTACTTTCATTCCAAGCAATATAGTTCAAGAGAAAATGATAAAGCCCGTTCCCGGCTTTGTAAGTGGGGAGATGCTTGAAGGAAGCTTGCTCTTCGCCGATGTAAGTGGATTCACCGCATTATCAGAGCGATTGGCGGTCTTGGGGCCTGAGGGCGCGGAACGCCTGACAACCACAATGAACGACTACTTTGAAGCCATGCTTGCCATCGTGGCTTCATCTGGCGGTATCCTTTTGAAATTTGCCGGGGATGCCATGCTTGTTTATTTCCCCGCGCAAGAAAATAACCAACAAGCTCAATGGGCTGTTCGTGCCGGAATACGTATGATGCAGGCTATCGATGAATTTACCAGCATCGAAACCCCAACGGAAACGACCAGCTTACAGATGAAAATCGGGGTGTCAACAGGGGCGTTCTTGTCTGCCAGCATAGGTTCAATCAAGCGCATGGAGTATGCCATACTTGGAAACGCCGTATCGCAGACTATGGCATCTGAAAGCGCAGCTACCGGGCCAGGTCAATTAGTGATCTGTCAAAACACTGCAGATTGTTTAGATACAGCTTTCCATTTGAAGGAGGGCACACTGGGTTTCCATATGGTGGAGTTCAGCGAAGACGCTGCTATCGACGATTTTGAAATCAAAGCGGAAAGGCGTCGAGCACGGGGGTCAATTGCAATGGATGCCAGCCCAGAAGCACTTGTAGCTCAGATGGAAGAAATGCTGGCGCAGATCCTCGCTCTGAAACCTTATATTGCAAGTGAATTGGTGGAGCGAATCATTGCTCATGTTCAGAAACGTAAGGTTGAAAGCGAATTCCTTACAGCTGCGGTTCTTTTCTGTAATTTCGTTGGGCCTGATCCCCTATTGGAAGTTTGGGGAGAAGATGGGATCAGCAGAGTCACCAATCTGTTGAGTGATTACTTCAGTGCTATGAGCAACGTGATTACTCGCTATGGCGGCATCATCACCCGTATCGACCCCTACAGCAAAGGCACTAAGTTACTGGCACTCTTTGGCGCTCCAGTTAGTCATCAAGATGACCCTTTGCGCGCTGTCAGGGCTGCCCTGATGATGAATGTAGAATTGGATTTATTGAATGAACGATGGCACAAAAGGATTGCTCATCACTTGCCATCGGATTTCGATGAATCTTTGATTCAGCATCGTATCGGCATCACAGTAGGTGAGACCTTTGCTGGACAGGTCGGGTCAGCGAATCGGCGTGAATACACCGTGATGGGCGATGATGTCAACTTATCCGCGCGTCTTATGGGTGCCGCCGAAATGGGCCAGATTCTTATCAGTCAACCTATTTTCCAGGCAGTAGACGACTTCTTCTTTCTTTCGGAACTAACCCCCATTCGAGTCAAAGGAAAAAGCAAACCGATTTCTATTTACCAGGTGGATGGCCCGCGAACAGAAACCTTACTAAACCGAGTACGCCAGCGCGGCAATCTGGTTGGGCGTGATGATGATTTAGCTCAAGGCGAAGGTCTTTTGACCCGGGTTTTAGATGGTGAGTGCGCTTCTTTAACCATCCAAGGCTCCGCTGGGATAGGAAAAAGTCACCTGGCAGATATGCTGCTACAAAAGGCGATTTCCAAAGGGGCAGAGGTTCTTTCCTACCAATGCAATTCCTATAACGCAGATATTTCCTACACTTGTTGGAGCGGTATCTTAAGATCTCTTGCAGGAATAACTTCCACTGACCCGGTCTTACTCTATAAGGCGAAATTAGGCCGTCTCATAGAGGATTTGGGGATTCCGAAACAACATGTTCCCCATTTAGCAAGATTGGTAGGTTTGACAGCCAACGATTTGCTTGAGGTGATTCGCAAACCCCAAAGTGATGTTATGTCCGAGAGTGAAGAAGACGTATTCATGGACATTATCAGTGGTCAGAGAGTTCGGAAGCAGGGTCGAGGCCTGGATTTGTTGAGTCAGCTCGAAGAAGGGGGAATTTTTGAAACCAGTCAAATGGGATTCCAAATCCCATCCAAGCTGACGCACAAAGAACAGGAGTTGCTGCTTGATGCAATATGTAGTTTGCTGACGCAGGTGCTTTCAAATTCGCCTCTTGTACTGTTCTTTGAAGATGCCCATTGGATGGATGAGGCTACTCGAAAGATGCTGCCAGCGCTGCAAAAGAGACTCCTATCAACACGGTTGCTGATACTGCTGTCCCAGCGCGAGGGCGAGGATCAACCTCCGATAGGAGCAACGCTTACCTTAGCCCCACTCGATGCGGAAGGGACATCTCAATTGGTTGCAGATGCCCTCGTATCGGATCTCGGGAAAATCATACACCAACAAAGTCAAGGGAATCCCCTCTTTATTGGGGAAATCCTGGCATGGGTTCAGCAAACCTGGCAAATCAGTACAGCAGAAGTAGTCAATGCATTACAATCATCTGATATCCTTCAGAAGCTAGTGCTCAGCAATCTCAAAAACCTACCTGAAAGCCAGAGAGAAATAGCCAGAGTTGGCTCAGTGGTTGGTGAGAATTTTCGCGTTGGAGAAATTCAAGCGCTGTTACCATCTTCTGTCGATACGGTCACAATGCATAACGACCTGCGCGGCTTGGTTGAGGCAGGTTTCATTTCATTGAGCGAGGCCGGAATTGACCCTCGCTATGCATATCAACAGAAGCTTGTTCGAGATATCCTTTATAACAGTATGCCATTCGCCCGAAGGCGCGAGCTACATGCTCAACTGGCTGAGTACCTGATTTCTCCAACGTCACAGCGCAGCGAGCTGCATGAAAAGATTGGCGCGTTTCTAAATGCATCTACTACTAGCAATCCCCTTCAAGATGCAAAAATAGTAGCTTTTCACTATGAAGCGGCCGAAAATTGGGCTCAGGCAGCCAAAAGTTTGCAGAATGTGGCCAATCAGCTGATGGAGGCAGATGCCCATTCAGAAGCAACCAAAACGTATGATCGCGCACTTGCATGTTTGAAAAATATGCCATCCGCGGAAATCAATTCAGAATCGCACACTTTGCAGCGGATTTTACGCGTTGGGCAGGCCGATTCGGCTCTTTTGTGTAGAGATTATTCTCATGCAGTTTCTGCCTATGAGGCAGCTTTGGCTTTGGAGGATGAATCTTTTGAAGGTCTGGCAAAATTAAGAATGAAAATCGCACTTGTGCAGCCCATGGTTGGTATGGCAGCCGAGGCAGAATCTACGCTGCGAGAATTTCTATTGGAAGAAGGGGAAACGCCAAATGATCTCGCTGCTTCGGCCACTTTGACCTGGCTGCTTTGGAGAGCAGGCGCACCAGATGTGACTGAGTGGATCGAGAAGAGCAGAGATGTGCTTCCGCCAAAACCTGACTCTTGGGCAATGGGCATCGAGGCGTTGCTAGATGACCTCAGCGGCCAATGGCATGATGCGATAACGAAATATCATGCCATCAATCGGCCAACTGGAACAGCATTAGCATCTGTTCGCCTTGGCGATCAAGTTTTGCGAGATGGGGATAATCCTGGAGCACTCGAACTTTATGAGGAGGCGTTCAGGATATTCAGTGAATTACCTAATAGTGAGCGCGGTTTGGCTCTTGTTCATTATCGATTAGCCGAGTTATCCTGGCAAAAGAAAGACATTGACGCATCGCGGTCACATTTTAATGAAATCGAAACCTTGCTCGATTCATGTCCAACATCGATCCGCGATGAGGGTCGCATTCTAGTTCTCAACGCCTTGGAAATTACCAACTGTGGGAAGAATGACGTCTGGCCTAATTGGCGCTGGATGTATTTGGACGATAATTTTAAAATTGGGCTTCTATTTCGTGAATGATTAAAGTGCGAGGGCAGATTATGAGCATCGAAAAATTTCTCAAAAATATTCCCCTGTTTAGTAGCCTATCAAATGAAACCATAATTGATATTTGCAGCGCACTAGAATCTCGCAATCTAGAACCAGGGGAGATACTATTTAATCAGGGTGATCCTGGCGCTGAAATGATCCTTGTAATTGAAGGAGTAGTTTCGATCTTTGCACCCATGGGTGATAATAAGGGGAATGAGAAACCCATCCGCACTTTTTTATCGGGGGATATACTTGGAGAAATGGCCCTGATTGATCAAAAACCACGTTCGTTAAGCGCTCGGGCAGAAGAACACACAAAAATATTGGCGTTGGGGTACTTGAAGTTCAAAAAGCTGATATCTGAGAATCCTGAAATGGCATTTTCGGTGATGGTTGGATTGAATGATCGCATTCGATATACTACGGATTTTTTAAATGAAGTTAGGCATTGGGTAGAGCATGTGACTCAAGGGGATTACCAAACTACAGATATGTCTGAGAAAAGCGACCAATACAAAGATGATAGTATGTCTACTTTGGCAGCTGAATTTGCTCAAATGGCAGCCCGTGTGCAGGAAAGAGAAGATGAATTGCGCAAACAAGTCTACGAGTTACGAATCGCGATAGACGAAACCAAACGCAAAAAAGATGTGGAAGAAATTATAGAAAGTGATTATTATCGCAATTTAAAAAAGCAAGCCAAAAGTATGCGACGAGAAAAGAAAGAGTAATCGATTAGCTTATTTTTTCAAAAGCTAATCGATTCTCATTATCCTATGGGGATATCTTACTGAGCATCGATTAATTTTCCAACCTTATGCCGATTATTTATTGAGGCTGACTGCGTTGGTTAACTCGTGCCCACGTTTGCCTAATTCAAATTCTCGGATATTTGCCAACGTTGTGTCAGCTATGTTTCCTTGGGCAATGTCGGTCAAAGAACCCTGGTGGCTCGTAATCATCACATTATTGAAGGTAGTCAGTCGCGCGAGAAGATCGTCGGTTATGACGCTGTCGGAAAAATCTTTGTAGAAGTAATCTGCTTCTTCTTCGTAAACATCTAATCCTGCAAATCCGATCTTCCCCTTCTTTAATCCTTCTATCAGTGCCTCGGTATCAACCAAACCGCCACGGGCTGTGTTGATCAGCATTGCACCGGTTTTCATTTTTCTTATGGCGACCGAGTCGATCATATGATGCGTCTCCGGAGTCAACGGAGCGTTCAAACTAATGATATCTGACTCTCTCAATAGTGTATTAAAATCAACATATTGAACACCCAGACGATCAACGAGATCCTGTTGAGTAGATC
>CAYQQX010000069.1:0-21680 GCA_964419495.1 uncultured Anaerolineales bacterium | reverse complement strand
CCCCGATTAGTTCAGCCGTCTCAAAATGGGAAGTTATTTTTGCACGCCTCCATACGAGCAATGTCGCCAACCACCGGCAGGTTGGTCACCTTCTCCAAAGGTACGTCGGAATCCAACGCCGCCTTGGTGTGATGATGAAAATCCATAACGGTCTTGAGCATCCAATAAGCTTTATGCATGGAACAGAATCGATCTGTAGGATGATAGGCAGATTGTTGGAGAAAGTCTTCACGCAGCATACGAGCTACAACCAAGACAGCGCGCTCAGTCTCAGCCAGTGCGTCAGGGCCAACCAATTGGACGATTTCGAGCAATTCGACTTCGTGCTGCAACAAGGCCATAGCCTCACCAGTCAGTTCAGCCCACTCTGTAGCTACTTCACCTATGTACCAATCGTGCAAATCATAAAGTGAGAAGCTGCGCGTCCAGTTAATGGCCGGGAAGTGACGACGGCGGGACAGATCATAGTCTAGCGCCCAAAAAGTTCCTACCACCCGCATTGAATTCTGTGTCATCGGTTCTGAGAAATCGCCCCCTGGGGGTGACACTGCCCCTACAACAGATACTGATCCCGTGCGGCGTTCCCCTTTCGACCCTATTATTCCACCCAAACAAATCACTCTGCCGGAACGCTCGTAGAATTCAGCCAAACGGGCGGCCAGGTAAGCTGGGTAGCCCTCCTCGCCGGGCATTTCCTCCAAGCGCCCAGAAATTTCTCGCAGGGCTTCCCCCCAACGTGAAGTGGAATCGGCCAGGATGAGCACATCGTAGCCCATATCGCGATAGTATTCAGCAATGGTGATGCCGGTATAGATGCTGGCTTCACGGGCTGCTACGGGCATATTGGACGTGTTGGCAATTAAAACAGTTCGTTCCATCAGCGGTGCGCCGGTGCGCGGATCTTCCAGGGTGGGGAACTCTTCGAGTACCTCGGTCATCTCATTGCCGCGTTCACCACAACCTACATAGACCACGACATCGGCATCGGCCCAACGGGCCAAACTATGTTCACAAACCGTCTTCCCCGTCCCAAAACCACCAGGGATAATTGCAGAGCCGCCCTTAGCAACCGGGAAAAATGTATCGATGATGCGGGTGCCGGTGATGAGCGGTTCGCGTGGGGCTAAACGTGTATCTATGGGGCGCGGCTGGCGAACGGGCCAACGTTGAGTTAACGTGATATCCAGAACATTGGTTTTGGTGTCTCCTTCTAATTCAATGCGCGCTACCACATCGTTCACGGTGAATTCACCCCCTTGAATTTCGGTCATTCGCCCCCGATAACCTGGCGGGACTATAATGCGGTGCTGGATGGTTTGCGACTCAGGCACCACGCCCAAAAGGTCACCAGGGCCGACATGATCTCCCACGGAGATATCAGGTGTAAACTGCCAGCGGGTATCTTCTGGCAACGGCGCAGCGCTTTCCCCTCGCCGGATGAACTCACCGGTCATACCGGCAAGTACCTCCAGCGGGCGCTGTAAACCATCGTATACATTCCCTAAAAGGCCTGGGCCAAGATGTGCGACTAATGGCAATCCGGTGTTGAAAACTGGTTCTCCAACTCGGATACCGGAAGTATCTTCATACACTTGAATGGTGGTGTGTCCTCCCGAGAGGCGGATGACCTCACCCACCAAACCCATTTCACCCACCTGAACGACATCGAAAAGGCGTACCTCTTCCAGATCGACCGCTCCAACAACTGGCCCGGCAACGCGAATCACCTTTCCAAAGTTGCTATTCGCAGATTTCATTCTTCTTCAGCCTCTTCACCTTTAAATGTAATGTGAAAACCAATCGCTCGCCGAATCATCTCTGCGATGCGGTGTCTTCGGGATGCTTCAGGGCCCAAAGGTTGTCCGCCGGGAATAGCCAGATATGGCAACTGATCTGAGTCTTTTAGACGTTTCAACAACGATGGGTCCATACGCTCGAGCAGGCCATCGTCAATTGCCAGCAATCCCACTTCCCCTGCCTCCAACCAACGGACGATTAATTCTTGGGCGCTTTCAACATCTTCTACACCGAATGCATCCACGCCAGCCAGTCGAAAACCAGGCACCAGGGCAGAACGCGTGAGCACTAATAAGTTACTCATGGCGGATACTCCAAGCTAGCTCGAATGGCTTCTGTTTTCAATTCCAAATGGATTCCCTGGGCTATCCAACGAATGTTATTGACTTCGTTGATTTTCAAAGCCAGATAGCCCAACAATACACCAATACCCAAGGGATCTTTGGCAATCTGTTTGGACATCCAGGCAAATCGGAATTTGTAAAGTTGTTTTTCAATATCGCTCAACAAAGCCGATTGAGCGTAAGCTTTCAACCCGATCTTGATGGGATGTTCATAAGGTGTTCCTACCAGTGTTTCCACGGCTGCGTTCATCGTTTCCTGACTTCCGGTTTGAGCCAATAAGGCAAATGTCAGCCTACCAGGGCCTACGAGAATGTTCTCAAGCTTATCTGTATGCAGCCATTCCCGCAGGAATTTGCGTTCCCCTGGGGCATGGGCAAAGCGTAGCATCGTGAGCAAATTAGTCAAATCAGCTTCCAGTTGCATAGCAGAAAGCAGCACTCCATTTGTGCGGCGCGTACTCTGCAAGTATTGAAAAGATTGTTTATAGAACCATTGATCCAACGCGAGTTCCATTTCAGTTGTTATCGCACCCGGGTGCTCAACGCGTAATTGGAGTAAGGGTTGAGCGAAAGGTAGCACCATGCTGGTCATTAAATCAATGGCCGCTCGCGGGCCAGGTGAACGCGCTAATTCAGATAATAAATCTTCTTTTAGTTCTCCGATGGGTAAGACGGAAAACATAATTTCATCGGGTGTCACTTGTTTCGTTAGGCCGCGCAAGATCGCTTTTAGGTTGTGGATGTCATAAACGCGCAGAAGCATGGTGACCACTTCTCCCGCCCGTCCACTATAGAATTTGTGCACTTTTCCCAGTGTATTCTCCAAGTCATAGCGGATAGCTTTGGCAATACAATCCATGCCACTGGTACGCGCCAAGGCAGCCTCCACCGCTTTGCGGTATGCTGTTCCGGCAAGTGCGGTGATCAGTCCCTGGAGACTACCAGTTCCCACCAAAGTATTGAAATCACGCTTGGAAAGAAATCGTGACTTCATGGCGCGTAGGCGCGCATTGCCATAATCAAAAGTAGACATCTGTATGTTCGTTCTCGAATAGGGCTGCAAGATAACGACGGAGATATGGCATGGCACGCTCGAGCCTGGCTTCCAATGTGTTGATAACGACGACACGGCCATCCTGGCTTTTGGCGATCAGTCCACCCCAAGCATTCAGACTGTAGTTTGTGTGAAACTCCAAACCAGCTTTATGCAAAAGGGACTCCAAGATTTCTCGGTCACGAGGATCAGCCTCCAGTTGGACTCCGTCTGTACCTTGCAGAGAACCTTCTAGTTCAGTTAGCGCTTCTTGCATCAAATCCAGCAACATAGAAGGGTAAGATGATTTTGCTCTCACATCCGTTAGATGTCCACGTGTTTGCTCTAAAGCAGCATCTACCAACATCTCACGAACGTTACCAGCGATCTGCAATGCCTCAAGGCGCGCATGATGGAGCAAGCGGGCACGCTCCCGAAGGGCAGGAGCCACTGCGGTAGTGTAAGTTTCACCTTCCATCCGTTCGGCATCCAAACGAGCATTGACCAAGATTTCACGAGTCTCGCGAAAGGCTCGTTTTTCGATTTCTCGAACCTGCGCTTCGCCTGAAGAGCGGATGGTGTCCAGAATAGCAAGCAGGCTCACATCAACCTCCAAGCAAAAGAACCATAGCTGCAACTGCAAATCCTAGAATAACCATGGTCTCTGGAATGGCAACGAGCAAAATAATAGTACCCAACGCCTCGGGTTTCTCGGCTATTACTCCTGCGCCGGCCGAACCAATACGGGCCTGCGCTAAACCGGTTCCAATAGCAGCTAAACCAACGGCCAACCCTGCACCAATTGCGGTCAATCCAGCATCCATTTTTTCATCCTTTCACCTAATTAGTCTGATCTCAACTGACTCCTGAACGGCTGATAAGGTCTACCACCCCCCTCGTAGAACTTGCGGAAAAATTCCACGTAATGCAAACGCAAGCTATGGATCGTAGGGCTAAAGGCGCCTAAAACGAGATTCAGTGCATGTATCAGGATCGCCAGTATCGCGCCTACAACGATATTGCCGACCATCCCGGCAACATCATTAGCCACTTTTGCCAGATAGACCGAAGCCAACCCAATTGCGGCAATACGCAAATACGACAGTACGTTGCCAATCAACCCAATGAACTCGATTGGCCCCATCAGAGTGCCCAACCAACCTAAAGATGCTCCCAACAGCACGATTCCGAGGATCAAGCCGGTCCACGCGGGTGTCCTGAATTCCTGGGGTAAGTATTCTGATAAGACACCAACCAACAAGAACAGACTCATCAACCCCAGTAGCATGCCACCGCGCTCCAACAGGTGACTGCGGCTCTTATCTTTGATTGCTTCCCAGACCCCAAGGATTAAACCTAGAGTAATGTGCACAGCTCCAACGGCGATGGTCATCAGCAATAGCCCACCCACATGTTCTGGACTGGCCCGATCGAACCACAGAGGGTGCATGCCCAGGTGTTCTCCCAGGGTGCCAAATAATTCGCCGAAAAGGAAACCAAATATGATCGTCCAACCAGAGCTCATCGCCAACACGGCCAATACATCTCGCATCACCCCGTTTTTAATCTTAGAGAACAGACTCAAGCTTATAGCCAGCAATAACACTCCATAGCCCACATCGCCAAGTATCATACCAAAGAAGATGGGCAAGAAAAAAGCCATCAGGCGAGTGGGGTCAATGTGCCCATAGCGCGGCAGGGCCAGCAGGTTGACCAAACTCTCGAAAGGTCGCGCTGGGCCAGGATTCTGGAGGGCTACAGGCGCTTGTTTTTTCATTTCTAGCACTATGGGCAATTGCCGCACGAGCACCGTCTTGCCAATCGTTTCTTTGAGAGCGGCAGCAACTTGATCAAAATCACTGGCAGGTACCCAACCGACCAATACAAAGGTCATATCCGTCTCACCGAATCGCGAAAGTACACTATTGGTATCCAATTCGTCGCGCAGGACATCCCGCCAAGCCACCAGTTTTTCGTTCCATTGCGCAGCAAGTCCGGCCATCTGGTGATCGATTTCCTTGATCTCTTCGGGGATAGCAACCATACGGCGGCGCAGTTTTTCAAGGACCACATCGGGAGCGCCGCCTCCCAATTCTGCGGGTAGACGTAGTTGTGAGACATCCTCGCGACCCAAGAGGACTTCAATATCCGTAGTGAACTCATCGGAAAAAACAATCAACATTGCACGCGTTGAAGCGTCTACATCGCTAGCTACCACTTCGGCACTTCCGCTGGTCAAGTCCAGCACGTGTTTTCCGATGGAGTCCAACACACCTACATGCGCCCGGCTGACCAACACGCCCACGGTCACGTTGCCCGGCGCGCCTGCGGATGATGGAATGATGGGCAATAACTTACGCAATGTGACCTCGTAGCGGGGCAATGAGGTCAATTCGGCTTGTAACTTATCCCGCTGAGAGACGAGAGCTTGTATCTTTGGCATGAGAAAATCTACACTTGAACGAGCATCAGAAAGAGATTCATCCAATGGAGGAATGTCATTGCTTCTAACTTGCTCTCCTCCTAACGTGTCTAGCAATCCTTCTAATCGCGCTACAAGGAAGCTCAGTTCCTCCTGGGATCGTAAGGTTTCGCGCTCCAGGGACAATGGGCGCGCCGACACCTGGGGGGATTCAGCCAATTCATCAATCTGCACACACCCTAGGCGGCGCAGGGTGTGTACGATAGCCTGAAGATTATTTTTTAGCCCTATGATTTCGATAGGAGTCATATCAATATTCATTTGTGTTCTCCTGCTCCTTCGAGACCAATCACTAGGCTTACAGCATAGTCAACAGCAGTGGACATACGCAGCTTGCCTTTGCGGTGCAGCTCTTCCGCCCGGCTCTGTGCTTGAGCCACAATGCCACGAGCTTCCTCCTCGGCTTGGGAGACGATCTCCTTGTAGCGCGTCTCCCCTCGACACGAACCTGTTGTACGTGCTTCTTTTAACAGCTCTTTCACCTCGTTTCTGGCCTCGGCGACTGTCTGTTCGGCAGATTCCCGAACTGCTGCGACCTGGCGCGTCACTTCTGATTCGGTCTGCCGAATCTGATCAAGAGGAGAGAGTTCACCGGCTGTCTTGGGGGAAATCATGCTTCGTTTTTCTTCCATTCGGCCAGTAAACGTTGCGCGAGCATCGGAGCTTCGACGCTGGCAGCAGAACCGTGTAAGGCATCTAACAATGGTTTTAGGCGTTTCTGAACACGGTAGGAAGTGATCCCGTGCAAAGCATGATAAGCAGCATGGCGAAATTGTTCATCAAGTTTGTAACGGTTGAGCATGGTGAGAGTTGCCGGAACTGCATCTTCTCCAAGATGAGCAATCACATCAGCAGTCGCCCAACGGACAGTGGCATTTTCGTCCCGCAAGCCTTCTGCCAGGATCGTAGCGTGACTTGTATCGCCAATTCCTCCCAGACCCCGGGCAGCATGCCAGCGGATATGGCTATCAGGATGATCGAGTACTTCCCGCCAGGCTGATTCTGCCAGCTCTCCCAGGCTGCGCAAGGCTCGCCCAGCATCACGATGAAGTTCTCCCCGATCTGAAATTAGTAATTTAATCAGCGGTGACGCACAACGCTCATCCTTCAGATTAGCAAGCGCAGAAATGGCTCGCAGTTTCGCCTCTTTCGTGCCGCTCTCTAGAGTTTCGGCCAACCCAGCAATAGCACGAGTATCTCCGCGCAAGCCTAAAACATAGGCGGCCGTTTGTCGAATGTTGGAGTCGGCATCCTCGATAAATTCTAATAATGCAGCATCTTTACTTTTGCCCTCCAACTCACTTTCATCAAGTGAAAAGACTTCGATGATGGCGCGATCAATTCTCTGGGAGGAATCTGCATCCGAACGTCGTTCACAATCCAGATGGTCATCCCAGCGCTTCAACGCCAGACATCGCAACAGATTACCCCATATGCGGTCGTCGGCGATGTCGTGGATCGTTTTTCGCATGATTTCGCGCAAGCTGGGGTTTGCTGAACTAAGATATACGAGAGCATCATTTGCAGCTTGCGTATCGCCATCTAATGCGCGCTTGAGCATCTTCGCTTCAGACGGGTGGCGCAGCTTAGGTTTTGTTGTCGTGTTCATAATCACCTCCTGCCGGACTTCAGATGGGCTGAGTAAAAAAACATTAGATTAAAAAATCCCTGCTCTTGGTTGATAGCCGCTTCACTAATTGGGCAAGACTCCGTTTAAAAGGTTCCGAAGTATGCACAGGCATCTGACCAAAGCAGGGATGCTTTCAGTACTAATTTCAGCTGTTACAAGAAGGTTCTATGCCATTCTTTATTAAAAGTTGATTATTTTATTAGAACGCAGTTGCTCAGTCTCCCCCGCCTACGGCGGGGTGAAGCCGCAAAAACGGGTGTGCGCGGGGGTGAGCAGCACCCCCACGCACACCCGTTTTTGCGAAATTCGCTCTGCGAAGGTTTTAACTTAAGCAGTTATGTTAGAACAAAAAAACCTGGTTTGATGTCGCACGAAATCGGCTCATCAAGCCAGGTTAATTCAATGTGGGATCAGCGCATCGCTATGAAATATTCAAAGATGAAAACCCCTGTTTTTCACCGGGTTTCTACCCGGTCGAAACTGCAATTGCGAATTGCTGAATATTAATGTAGTTTACTATATAGTCTCTGTGTCTGCCTTTACTGGCTATATTAGCCTCGACTACATCATCGTAACTGTGATCATATACAAAAGCATCTAATCTTTCCTTCATTATAAATGTACCTTCTATTGAGACCAAAGTCAAGTAGTCTTGCTGACTATCTGCCCCATAAACGGTGAGTGAGTTTAAATCTCCCACACTGACTGCGAAAACGGCACCAAAATTGGACTCAGTGCCCCACTTCGGTTCTGAAAACAACCATAATTAATAAGGATTTATCTCACGAAAATTGAAAACCGCTGTCTGTGGGACGAATACATTCGCGCCCAATATTTGACAGTCGATTTCCCCTTTGCTACAATGAGAATACCATAAGACCTTCTGATAAACTCGTTGAACAAGTAGCAACTGAATTAAATTTCCCAACTCAGCACAATAGTTTCAGAGGGCTACGCAAATTGCATCGCAGCCGCCCCTCATTTTGATCGGGCGGCTTTTCAATTAAGAAAAAAGCCCAAGCCTGGTTCAATTTGCATTGCCACACAATTACAGTCACCGCCAATTTGCATCAGGCAAAAGGGCGGTGATTTGATTATAGAAAACATCGAATTTGGAGAAGCCTTCATGAGTACTTTTGCTTCAAATTTCATTCAACCCAAACCAACCGCTGTCATGGTCTTGGGCGGCGGCATTGGGGGCATGCGCTCTGCACTGGATCTGGCCGATGCAGGCCTGAAGGTTTACCTGATCGAACAAACACCCTGCCTGGGCGGGCGCGTGGCGCAATTGGGCTATATGTTCCCTCAACACGATTGTGTACTCTGCCGTGGAACCCCAGACCATGGCTATGGCTGCACGCGCCCCTCGATTTCCCCTGCTTATATCCAGCACAACCAACACCCTAATATCGATGTGCTCACCAGCACTACCGTCCTCGATATTGAAGGCCAGGCCGGTGATTTCACGATCGCTCTACGGGGAGAACCTCGCTGTGTTGATGTGAATCGCTGCATCAACTGCGGCTACTGCGCCGAGGTCTGCCCCGTTGAACTACCAGACAGCTACCAACAGGGGATGACCATGCACAAAGCTATCTACAAGGTGGCCGCTCGCGCCATCCCTGATGCTTATGTCATCGACCGAGGCCCCTATTGCAAAGATTGCGGTAAATGTGTTGATGTTTGCCCTACCCAGGCTATCGATTTGAACGAGAAACCTCGCCTGCACTCTATTGAAGTCGGCGCCATCATCCTGGCCCTGGGCTTTCAGGCTTACGACCCCACTGAAATGGAAGAATTGGGCTACAAACGTTATCCTAATGTACTGCACGCCATGGACTACGAACGCCTGGCCAGCCGTTCTGGACCAACCGAGGGCATTGTCATTCGCCCCTCCGATCAGCGCCAACCCAAATCTATTGCCTGGCTGCAATGTATCGGTTCGCGCGATCAAAACAACACCTATTGTTCTTCGATTTGCTGCATGTACACTACCAAAGAAGCCATGTTAGCCAAACAGCGGTTGGGCGAAGACATTGACTGTACTGTCTTCATCATGGATGAACGCACTTTCAACAAAGAATACAACGCCTACTTCGAGAAAGCCCAGGAACAACACCACATCCAATATGTGCGCTGCCGGGTCTCGCAAATCCGTGAAGACCCGCATACCAACAATCTGATCCTGCATTTTGCCTATCCTAATGGTGATCAGCAGGAACAAAGCTTCGAAATGGTTGTTTTGGCCGCGGGACTGCAACCTCCCCAATCTGCCCATCACTTCACCCAGCTGCTTGATCTTGAACTTAACGAACATGGATTCTGCCAAACAGAGAAATTCACTCCTTTGCACACATCCCACTCTGGGGTTTTCGTTTGTGGTGCTTTTTCATCACCGAAAGAAATCGTTGAGACCATCATTGATGCCAGTGGCGCGGCCGCCGAGGTCATGCGCCTGCTCAACGATCGCTTGAACACACATACCTACTCCCGCGAGTGGCCCTTCCTCTCCGAGGATGGATTACCCCCTGAACGCGATATCAGCGCAGAGCCATTACGGGTGGGGGTATTCACCTGCAATTGCGGCGGAACGCTCAACAAATTGCTCGATATCACCAGCCTGACAAATCAGGCTGCTCAATGGCCTCTGGTAGTGAAAGCAGAACAACTCGACTACGCCTGCTTTCCAGATGGCCTGGCTCAAATTCAAGACCGGATTAACGAATTGAAATTAAATCGTGTGGTGATTGCCGGATGCAGCAACCGCACACACGACTCGCTCTTCCAGCGCGCCATCCGGCAGGCTGGTCTGAATCCTTATCTTGTGGAATTGGTTAACCTGCGGGAGCAATGCACCCGCGTTCATTGTTGGCAAGAAGAACTGGCCAACCGCAAAGCCCAGGAACTCACTCGCATCGCTGTGGGGCGCGTGTCAAAAACCCACCCCGTCTACAAGAAAAAACATCGCTGCCGCCCGCGTGCGCTGATTATTGGCGGTGGCCCCTCGGGTATGACGGCGGCCCTGGCAATTGCCGATAGCGGTTATGAAGCTCATTTGGTTGAGTGCTCTCATCAATTGGGCGGCAAATTGCAAGATATGTATTACGTTGCCGAGGGATACAACCCGCGCCGGCTGGGCCGCGATTTGATCAACCGTGTGCGCTCACACCAATATATCAATGCCCTCACCCACACTGAAGTTGTCGCTCACCAGGGCCACCTGGGATTTTTCCAAACTCAGTTAGAGACCCGTCGTCCAGGCCGCGACCCGGAGCGGTTTCAGATTGATCACGGTGTGACTATCGTAGCAACAGGGGGGCGAGAGGCTCAGAACCACCCCTGGCTGGATCTCCCTCAGGTGATTACACAGCGTGAACTGGAATCGCAGGTGATCCATCACCCTGAAATGATTGCGGCCTTAAAAAATGTGGTCATGATTCTATGCGTACGCCCTGAGGATACACCGGACTATTGCTCGCGCGTCTGCTGCACTACAGCAATGAAAAACGTCATCCGCTTGAAGCTCTTCAACCCCGATTGCCGGGTAAGCGTACTCTACAAGAATATTGTTACATATGGCTTCAAAGAAGAATACTACAACAAAGCCCGTGAACTCGGTGTCGTTTTCATCCGCTACAGTGATGATGAACCGCCTGCGATACATCCCGCCGGAGAGCAGGTGATGGTGCGCGTGCGCGATCGCTCCCTTAATCGTTGGCTTGAATTACCGGCGGACATCGTACCCTTGAGTATATCAATCTTGCCCGCCCGGGGAACCCCCGAACTGGCCGAGATGCTGGAGCTGCCCCTTTCGAGTGAGGGCTTCTTCCAGGAAGCACAGATGAAACTCCGTCCTATGGACTTTATGCGCGAAGGTGTCTTCTTGGCCGGGATGGCCCACTATCCCAAGTTCATCGAGGAGAGTATCAGCCATGCCCTGGCCGCGGCCGGGCGTGCGCTGGCGACTCTCTCTCAGCTTGATTCGCTCTACCTGGGGGGTGTCATCGCCATGGTGGATCCTGAAAAGTGCGTTGGCTGCCTGACCTGCGCCCGCGTCTGTCCGTTTGGTATTCCCCAGGTGATCCAACAAGAAGGGCGTTCCGGTGTCGGCGGGTTAGGCGGTGCAGCCTTCATTGATGACACCATCTGCCAGGGCTGCGGCACCTGCACAAGTGAATGCCCGGCCAACGCCATTCAACTGGTCAGCTACACCGATGAGCAGATAATGCTGCACGAAGTTGGCGGGCTGGGTGCGTGGCTGCCGGGGCAGTTATCAGTATTCAGTAGTCAGTCAACTGTTCACTGACTACTGCTTACTGGCAACACAGAATGCGAGTAAAACGATGAACACAAATGGCTTCGAACCCGAAATTACTGCTTTTTACTGCATCTACTGCGGCTATATGGCAGCGGACACCGCCGGGGCGCTTTCTATCCAGTATCCGGCGAATGTCAAGTTTGTGCGGTTACCATGCACCGGCAAGACCGATACCCGCTATCTGCTGGAGGCTTTTGAGCAAGGCGCGGATGGCGTCTATCTAGTAGCCTGCCCGATTGGGAATTGCCATCACGTACGCGGTAACGAGCGTGGGCTGGCGAGAGTCGAACACGCAAAAGCCATCCTGGACGAGATCGGGTTAGGCAGCGAACGGCTGGATATGTACTTTATGTCTGGAAGCCAGGGGCAGGCATTTGCTTTGGCCGCCCAAGAGATGACCGAGCGCATCCGAGCACTGGGACCGAATCCCTTGAACGGGAGAAACGGGCAGGAGGCAGAACCGGGTTCACTCGCGGAACCACCCCCAGAAGTAGATGATGATATTGGTTTCAGAGGCAGAAAAAGTTAAGTCAGAATGATGAGTGAAGAAGTGAGAATTCATCACTCCGCATTCTGACTTCAAGTAAAACGAACTATGAATAAGCACACGAATCCTGCTCCCTCATCCCACCACCCCATCGGCGCTGTAATGGTCGTCGGTGGTGGCATCGCGGGGATGCAGGCATCGCTAGATTTGGCCGATCAGGGATTCAAGGTTTATCTGGTGGAAAAGGAAGCCGCCATCGGCGGTAAGATGGCCCAGCTTGACAAAACCTTCCCCACCAACGACTGCTCCATGTGCACGATCTCGCCCAAACTGGTGGATACTGGGCGGCACCCCAACATTGAGATTTTGACCAACAGCGAAGTGGCTGACATGACGGGACAGGCCGGGAATTTTCGGGCGCAGATACGCCAGCAGCCCCGTTATGTTGATGCGGAGAAATGTGTAGCCTGTGGCAATTGCGTAGAAGTTTGCCCGGTGGTGGTACCGGACCGCTTCAATGAAGGTCTGGTCTCGGACCATGCCATCTACCAGCTCTACCCACAAGCCGTGCCCAGCGCCTTTGCCATCGAAAAACGCGGCATCGCCCCTTGCCGGGATGCCTGCCCATCCGGGCAGCGTGTCCAGGGATATATTGCCTTGATCCGGGAGGGGCGCTGGGGTGACGCTCTACGGGTCATTAAGATGGATAATCCCTTCCCCAGCATTTGTGGACGCATTTGCAACCATCGCTGTGAGACAGTCTGCAACCGCGGGTTGGTCGATGAACCCATTAACATCCGCGCCCTCAAACGCTTCGTGACCGACAAGGTTTATCAACAAGAGCGCCAGCCGGTTGAGCCGGCGGTTATCCAACACCCTGACAAACGCGTTGCCATCATCGGGGCCGGGCCGTGCGGACTGACGACGGCACAAGACATCCTCCGGGCGGGCTACCCGGTAACGATCTTCGAGGCCATGCCTGTGGCCGGGGGAATGCTGCGTTTAGGCGTGCCCGAATACCGCCTGCCCACAGAGATCATCGAACGCGAGGTGCAAGATATTATTGATCTCGGGGTAGATTTGAGGCTGAATCATCAAGTTGATGATTTGGATGAAATCTTCGAGCAAGGTTTCGACGCCGTGCTGATCGCTGTGGGCGCCCACGAGGGGGTACGTCTGCCCATCCCCGGCGCCAGTCTGGATGGCGTGTTGATCAACACCCACTTCTTGCGAGACGTGCGCTTAAATCGATACGAACGAAGTAATGGCGGGTCTGTAGGAACACCAGACGGCAAGCCCTTCGGGCCGCGCGTGCTGGTATTGGGCGGCGGCAACGTAGCTATCGATTGTGCCCGCAGCGCGGTGCGTTTGGGGGCTGAAGTGCATCTGGCCTGTTTGGAAGCGCGTCCAGAAATGCCCGCTCACGCCTGGGAGGTGGATGCTGCCGAGGAGGAGGGCATCCACCTGTACCCTGGTCGGGCATTCGAGCGGGTTCTCGGCACTCATAACGACCGCGTGTGCGGGGTGGAATGCATGCATGTCGATTCTTTCCACTTCGAGGAAAGCGGTCGCCTGCATTTGGAGAAAACCCCTAACAGCCAACACGTGATCGAATGCGACACGGTAATCTTCTCCGTAGGCCAGCGCGCCGGTTTGGCGTTTATCCCAGATGATGCCGGTGTTGGATTGACCGGGCAGCAGACCATCGCGATTAACCCCAACACCTTCGCCACCAGCCGCCCGGGGGTCTTCGCCGCGGGAGACAGCGTTTCGGGCACGGCATTTATCATTGAGGCCGTGGCAAACGGGCATAAAGCTGCCGAATCGATTGTGCGCTACTTGCAAGGCAAACCTTTAGAGCCGCCACCCAAGCCGGAACTGCCGGTAGTCAATCTGACCCAGGGCGAGATTGATGATCGTATTGCCCTAGGCGAACTCACCCATCAGCCGAGGGTGCCGATGCCTGAGTTGTCTGTAGAGCAGCGCATCGATAATTTTGCCGAGGTGGAGGGGGGCTACGACGATGCCAGCGCCCAGGCTGAGGCGGCCCGCTGCCTGGCCTGCGGCATCTGCTCGGAGTGCTGGTCTTGCGTATTCGCCTGCGAGCGGAACGCCATCATACATGATAACGTCGAAAAGAATCAGGAAATCAACATCGGGGCGGTGGTGCTGGCGCCCGGCTATCAGATTTACAACGCCCATCTCTCCGAAGAATATGGGCTTGGCCGCTACCCTAATGTCATCACATCATTGCAATACGAGCGTATGCTCTCTGCCAGCGGGCCTACCAAAGGATACCCTAAACGACCATCCGATGATAAATCTCCGCGCCGTATCGCTTTCCTGCAGTGTGTGGGCAGCCGCGATCAAAGCCACGATTATTGCTCCTCGGTGTGCTGTATGTATGCGGCCAAAGAGGCCATCATGACCATCGAGCACGCTCGGGCCGAGACTCGCGACGGTCACGAGAACGGGGAGGTACACTGCCAGGTCTTTTTCATGGATACACGCGCCTACAGCAAAGGTTACGAAGAATATTACCGCCGGGCAAAGGAAAAGTATAGCGTGGAGTATACGCGTTGCCGGGTCAGCGAGGTGAAAGAAGACCCAGTTTCGCATGATCTTGTTATTCGTTATCTTGACAGTAATCAGTTATCAGTAAGCAGTAAGCAGTCAGGCGATTCTCTGCTGACTGACAACTGTCAACTGACTACTGAACACTTCGGCATGGTCGTCCTATCGGTGGGAATGGAAATCTCCGTCTTCGTAAAGGAACTCGGCCAACGATTGGGCATCGAACTCGATTCCTGTGGTTTCTGCCACACCACCCTTTTCGATCCTTTACAAACCAGCCGGGCGGGTATCTACGCAGCCGGGCCGTTCCGCGAACCGAAGGATATTCCCGAAACGGTGATCGAAGCCAGCGGTGCGGCTGCTAACGCGGCCCAGCTCCTGTCCTCGGCCCGGCATACCCTGGCAGTTCAACAAGAATACCCCCCGGAGCGGGACATCACCGGAGAAGCACCCCGCATCGGTGTGTTCGTATGTCACTGCGGCAGCAACATCGGCGGTTATTTGGATGTACCTGGCGTGGCAGAGTACGCTCGGATGCTCCCTGGCGTGATCCACGCCGAAGATAATTTGTATACCTGCTCACAAGATACCATCACGCATATTATCGAACAGGTCAAGGAATTAAACCTGAACCGGGTAGTCGTGGCTTCTTGCACGCCGATCACACATGGCCCTTTATTCCAGGATGCTATTCGCCAGGCCGGGCTGAACCCCCATCTCTTCGAGATGGCCAATATCCGCAACCAATGTTCGTGGGTGCATTCAGATGACTGGGAGGGGGCTACCCAAAAAGCTAAAGCGCTGACTCGCATAGCTATCGCCCGCGCCCGTGAACTTGAACCCCTGAAGATTTCTGCTGTGCCGGTTGAGAACACGGCCCTGATCATTGGCGGCGGCGCGGCTGGGATGACCGCTGCTTTGAATCTGGCGGATCAGGGCTTCCCGGTGCATCTCGTCGAGCGGGACTCCGTTTTGGGGGGCAACCTGCGAAATTTGCGTTACTTTGCCCCCATAGATGGCCGTTGCAACTCGTACACCCCGCAAGACTATCTACAGCAGACCGTTGCGATAACGAGGCAGCACCCCTTGATTACAGTTCACCTGAACACTGAACTGGCGGTGACAACGGGTTTCAAGGGCAATTTCACCTCGCAACTCAACCACCATGGGAAAAATCTCCAAGTGCAGCACGGCGTCATTATCGTAGCAACCGGAGGCGAAGAATATAAAGGTGACGAATATGGCTATGGCAGCTACCCGCGCATCATCACCCAACTAGAATTCGAGCAATTGTTAGCGAGTAACCAGGAAGCAATGGGCAGTCAACAACCAGTCGTCGTCGGTCTTCCATCGTCGGTCGTTATGATCCAATGTGTTGGGCCGGCAGAGCAATATTGCAGCCGTATCTGCTGCACGACCGCGTTGAAGAACGCGCTAAAACTCAAAGAGATAAACCCGGAGGCTGAAATCGCAATCTTGTATCGCGACATCCGCACCTATGGATTCAAAGAACGGCTCTACACAGCGGCGCGGCGCGCAGGCATACGGTTTGTTCGCTACACGTTCGACAGAAAACCGGAAGTTGAGGTCATGCCAGCTTGTTATTTCCCGGTGTCGATTATTAACGTGCGTGTTTGGGAACCTGTGCTACAACGAGAGATTGTTCTAAATCCCGACCTGCTTGTTCTCTCCATGCCCACCATCCCCTCCACGGGCAGCCGGGAACTGGCCCAACGATTGAAAATTTCTACCGATATGGATGGCTTTTTCCTGGAAGCCCACATTAAGCTGCGCCCCGTAGATTTCGCTGCCGACGGTATCTTTATGGCCGGAACGGCCCACTATCCTAAACTCTTGGATGAGACCATCGCGCAGGCTCAAGCCGCGGCTTCACGCGCGGCTATAGTTCTCTCCCAGGAGACGATGTTGACCAACGCCAGAGTAGCGCGTGTTGATGCCACCAAATGCGTAGGCTGCCTGACCTGTGTGCGTATCTGTCCCTATGATGTCCCTAAAATCAGCGTTGATTTTAACGGCGTGGGAGGGATCGCAGGCGCGGCTTATATCGAGCCGGCCGTATGCCACGGCTGCGGCTCATGCGCAGCGGAATGCCCGGCGCAGGCTATTCAGTTGATGCACTACACTGACGCACAGATGCTCTCGAAAGTAAACGCGTTGTTCGAAAAGCAGTTGGCAGTGGTCAGTGATTAGTTACCAGTAAACAGTGTACAGTGAACAGTATTCAATTTCGAACTAAAAATCTACGAAACCACTCAACTATGAAACTACCCAACTACACCCCTCAAATCATCGCTTTCTGCTGTCACTATTGCGCCTACGCTGCTGCGGACCTGGCCGGGTCCATGCGGGTGGAGTATCCTCCCGAGATCAAAATCATCAAGATACCCTGCTCCGCAAAAGTTGATCCGGTCTATATTCTGCGAGCGTTCGAGGACGGCGCCGGCGGTGTAATGGTAGCCGGTTGACTGCCGGGTGACTGTCATTACCTGGAAGGTAATATCCAAGCCCGCAGGCGAATTGAACACACAAAACAACTACTAGAAGAGATCGGCCTCAAGCCTGAACGTCTCCAATTGGTCAATGTCTCGGCTGCCATGGGAAGGCAGTTCGCACAAGAGGCCACAACCTTTACAGAGAGGATCCGCCAAATCGGGCTAAACCCGTTGCGAAAGGATGATGGATGAAGAATGAAACGTGAGGCGTGAAGAGTTCAGCTCATCCTTACGCCTGCTGCCTTCATCCTTCTCCCAAGGAGAGTAAACCATGATCATTGCAGAGAGAAAACCTTTAGACGAAATCAAATCGCTTGTCGATAAAGACGCCAAAAAGGTGTTGGTGGTCGGATGCGGGACTTGCGTGACGGTATGTTTCGCAGGGGGCTCGCGCGAGGCCCAAATCACAGCCGCATCACTGCGCATGTCTACCAAGATTGATGGCAATGGCATGGATGTCAGCGATGTGACCGTACAGCGACAGTGTGAGTGGGAGTATCTGGATGAGATCGAGGAGCAGGTCAGAAATGCTGACGTTGTGCTGTCGCTGGGCTGCGGGATCGGGGTGCAAGCGATTGCCGAACACTTTCCGGAGCGCTGGGTGGTTCCGGGGCTGAACACAACCTTCCTGGGCTTGCCCTCCGAGCAAGGGGTTTGGGAGGAACGCTGCGCAGCCTGCGGGGATTGTATCCTGGGCTTGACGGGCGGCATTTGCCCCATTGCCCGCTGTTCCAAGGCCCTGCTCAATGGGCCTTGCGGCGGCTCTGAAGCTGGACATTGCGAAATTGACCCCGAGATTCCCTGCGCATGGCAGTTGATCTACGACCGGCTGAAGGCCAAAGGCAAACTCGACTTGCTCCTGGAGTTGCAGCCTCCCAAAAATTGGAGCACATCCCGAGATGGCGGACCGCGCAAGATCGTGCGGGAGGATTTGATGTTGGCGGAGGAGGAGTGAACCATGACAGCAAATAACAATGGTTATCTTTCAGGATCGAATTTAGAGAAAACCCTGCGCGCCGGTCACTTTGCCGTCACCGGTGAGTTAGGACCGCCTCAAAGCGCAGCGGGTGAGGTGATTCGTGAGAAGGCTGCTTTGCTTAAAGGCCTTGTTGACGGCGTCAATATCACCGACAATCAGACTGCTATTGTGCGTATGTCCAGCATTGGAGCTGGAACGATCGTCGTGCAGGAGGGACTGGAACCCGTGATCCAGATGACCTGCCGGGACCGCAACCGCCTGGCCATTCAGAGTGACTTGTTGGGCGCTTACGCGCTGGGAATGTGCAATCTGCTTTGTCTGAGCGGAGATCATCAGAAATTTGGCAACCACCCCACCGCCAAGAATGTCTTCGATATGGACTCAGTTCAATTGGTGCGTATGGTAGCCGATATGCGCGATGATTGTATCTTCCAGTGCGGGGATGCGCTCAGGGGACAGGAACCACGTTTCTTTATTGGAGCAGCTTCGGCCCCGTTCGCCGATCCACTTGATTTTCGTCCCTATCGGCTGGCCAAGAAGGTCAAAGCCGGGGCAGATTTCATCCAAACCCAACTGGTCTACGATGTGGAAGCCTTCGCCAAGTTTATGGATAAGGTGCGTGAATTAGGTCTTCACGAGCAAACTTATATCCTGGCCGGGGTTGGGCCGCTAAAAAGCCCCGGTATGGCACGTTATATGAAAAATAACGTGCCCGGCATCCTGGTGCCTGACGAGATCATTGCCCGGATGACTGCGGCAGGAAAACCCTGGGCCGATAAAAACAAAGATGAGTTGACGAAAGAAGACAAACGCGCCCGCTCGAAAGCCTGGCAAGCAGAGGGCATCCAAATTTGCATTGACTTGATCCAGCAATTGCGGCAGATCAACGGTGTCGCCGGGGTGCATATCATGGCCATCGAGTGGGAGCAGGCCGTAAAGCCGATTGTGGAAGGCGCGGGCCTATTCCCCAGGCCGACGGTTGATGAGACAATCGGCGCATAGCCTGATGGAGAACCCTATGGACACAAAAGCGCAAACTGCGACAGAACCGATAACGATCAACAATCATCTGGCCAAACGCATCAAAGATGAACTGGATCAGAACGTTTATCTGTGCTACCAGTGCGTCAAATGCACCAGCGGATGCCCGGTGGCAGAATTCTTCTATTGGCAGCCCCACCAGATCATGCGGGCGCTGCAACTAGGCCAGGAAGACATTGCCCTGGAAGCCCAAACGCCCTGGCTCTGCGCGTCTTGTCAAACCTGCACCACCCGCTGCCCACAAGCGCTGGACATAAACACCATTATGGATTTTCTCACTCGCGAGGCCGTGGAGCACGGCATTCAACCGCCCGTGCCAGAAGTGAATACTTTCAACCAGGCCTTTATGCGCGAGGTGCGCATCTGGAATCGCAGCTACGAACCCGGCCTGATGGCCGAAATGATGCTTCATAATCCCAAGGCGATCGTCGAAGACTTTGATCTCTATATGGGGATGTTAAAAAAGCGCAAAGTGGGCGTTTTGCCCAAACCCGCACGCACGCCGAGTTCTCGCCAGGTTAAACCCATTGCAGGCGCATCGGAAGCGGTGGCCTATTATCCTGGATGCTCGCTGGAAACGACGGCAGCCGAGTTTAATATCTCTACAAAAGCGGTCTGTGAGGCATTAGAGTTAGATTTTATTGAACCTCATGGATGGGTATGCTGTGGCAGTTCTGCCGCGCACCGCGCCGACCCCGAAGCTGCTCTGCGGTTGCCCATGGAGAATCTTGCTCTGATTGAGCAGAGCGGGTTTAAAGAAGTCACCATGCCTTGTGCAGCTTGCTTCAACCGGCACAAGGCCGCGCTGCATGAAATCCGCCACATAGAGGGACACAAAGCCAAAGAAGATGATGCGCTAGGGTACAACTATCAAGACTCGGTGCATGTTAGCACGTTGATCGAAGCCATTGTGGCGCATATTGGCCCTACTCGCGTCGCCGAAAAAGTCATCAACTCTTTGGATGGTTTACGTGTCGTTTGTTATTACGGCTGCCTGCTGACTCGCCCTCCTGAAGTTACAGAGGCTGAACATCCGGAAAACCCTACCAATATGGATGAACTTATAGCAGCACTCGGGGCAGATGTTTGCGATTGGTCTTACAAAACCACTTGCTGTGGTGCAGCTCACTCCCTTACCCGCCCCGACATTGTCCTACAACTTAGCGGAAACATCATCACACACGCCCGGCAAACTGGCGCCGACATCATTGCCGTGGCTTGCCCGCTCTGCCACATGAACCTGGATGCCCGTCAGATCCAAATGGAAATTGATGAGCCGATGCCAATTCTCTACTTCACCCAACTTATGGCGCTGGCGTTTGGACTACCCCAAAAGGCCACCGCGCTTCACAAAAACCTGGTTGACCCACGTCCTCTCTTGCAACGAAAGGAGATTCTTATTTAACCTATTTTTGGTGTGAAACACTGAAACCGCTATCGGCTGCGGCGAAAACAGAGTTTCAACACCCAAAATAGTTTTTACTAAAGGAGCTACTTCATGGCTACCGCTCCTCACATCCAAGAAACAGACCCTGTAGATTTTTTCGACTCTGTAATCGAAGAAACTTGGCGCACTCTTTGTGAAACTTACGACATCATCGCAGAAATCCCCGTTCTTTACGATCTGTTCTTAGACGCGGATCTAAACGCACCATACCAGGCTGCAGAAATCGTGCTTGTTAACATGCTTATGGAAGTGACAGAAAACGTTGATCGTTTTTCCCCCTGGTATACGCGTCCAGCCCGCGCTTACGGACTGGTTTCTATTCGTGATGGAAAAACCAATTATTTCAAGTGGGTGCTTGCACCGGAAGCACTGCGGTACTGGGGAGATTATCTCAGTCAATTACAACTTGCCATTCAAAAGAACTCAGGACTGATACAAGCCAGCCTGCTAATTGACCAATTGGCAATGGAAGAATTGAGTAGTGAGCCCCAAATCACAGCGAGATGCAACTGCTATCCTCCAAAGCTAATCCGTCTAAATAAAAGCATACTGCAAAAAACAACCATCGTTTGCGATATTTGCAATCACCCCTTCTTCCCTGAGATTGATTGATTTTGGCTCTTTACCAGTTTCAAGGATGTAAAAAAAATGATCAAAACTGATAGGCTCTTTAGGAATGTCCGTGGTGCTCAGTCTGGATTGACAAATCCAGAACCATATGTAGCGTAATAGCACCCTCGCAACCCACTTGGCGGGGATTTGCCAATCCCCTTTGAGCAAAACCACGGAATTCCCAGAGACCCAACTGATAAGCTTCAGAGATGATCAAGATTCAACACATCATAGACAATCGCCTGCCCGAATGGGGCTACTCTTGCCGTCCTTGTAGCTCCTTGAATCCAGGCAAGAGCCTTCGAATAATAAAACTGATATATATGGAGGCCTACGAGAGGAAATAGGATAAGAATGACTACTCAGATTGCCATAACACTCTCAATCATTATCGGCGCGCTGGTGTTGTTCGGGACCGATAAG
>CAYQQX010000068.1:0-22014 GCA_964419495.1 uncultured Anaerolineales bacterium | reverse complement strand
TGATGATGTCTGCGCCTTCGTCCATCAGGCTCTCGCCCATGGTGCGGCCGTCATCGGTGCTCTCGAAGTTACCCACGAAGAGACCGTTGCGTGCAGCAGGATCCCAACCCAAGGTCTGAACCTCGGTGCCGTGGGCAGCGTTGTATGCTTCCACGCCCAGTACGAAGCCATCCATGAAGACTTCCACGGGGGGGATCTGGATGCCACCGTAGGTGGCGACCACGCCGGTCTGGGTCATGCCAGCAGCCAAGTAGCCAGCCAGGAAGGTGGCCTCGTTGATGGCAAAGCCGGAGCCGTACAGGTTGTCGGCGGCCAGCCAGTTAACATCCACAATGGCAAACTTCTGATCGGGGTTGGCCTCAGCAGCGGCTGCGGTGGCGTCACCGAGCAAGAAGCCAACGGCCACGATCAAATCGCAGCCTTCTTCGACAAAGGCGTTGATGTTGACTTCGTAGTCGGTCTGCTGCTGGGACTCGAGGTATTTGGCCTCAATGCCGTGTTCGGCCATGGCGTCTTCCATGCCTTTCCAGGCGGTGGCGTTGAACGACTTGTCGTCTATACCGCCAACGTCCGTCACCTGGCAGGCCTTGAACGCCATTGCTTCCTCTTCCATCGCCTCTTCCTCTTCCATCACCTCTTCTTCTGCCGGAGCAGCTTCTTCTTCGGCTGGGGCCTCAGGCGCTGCCGGTTGGCAGGCGGCCAAAAGCATGGAAGAAACGATCAAGAGGGTGGCTAAAATCCAAGCTAATTTTTTGAGTTTCATCAATTCCTCCTTAGGAAATGATTATTAGATTGATAGGACAAACGAACCGATTTTCTTGTTTGTTTTTTTTTTGACATCCTCCTTTCGCAATAAATAATATGAATCTTCTTGGGGAGCGTGCGCTCCCAGATTCCATTTATTCAAGACAATTAAACCCTCCTGAAAGACCTCAGACATTGTACATAATCACCAAAAGCTTGTCAAACAATCCTGACCGATTTTATTGGATATTTATCCAACGACAAATCAGGCTATAATGCCTCATTCAACTTTTCGAGGCCCTGTTTGATCATGCTTTTGCTGACCGTGTCGAACAGTCGTTGACCCACACTGGCCACACGACCACCGATTTGTACTTCACCTGAATATTTCATGTGGGTCGAATCATCTCCCTGATCAGTTAGGATAATATCGCCAGAGCCTTTCAAGAACCCGACTTTGCCTTTACCTTCAACAGTCAAGGTCAAACTCTCAGGTGCAACCTCGTTGGAAACGGTGAGTTTGCCCCCAAAGGTACCTGCAACTGGCCCAATGCGGACCTGCATTTCGCCCTCGAATTCATTCTCACCGACTAACTCTAATTTCTTTGTTCCTGGAAGAGCTGTAGCTAAGATATCTGGGTCACGGATAATCTCCCAGACTCTTTCACGCGGACCGCTAAAGGCAAATTCACCCTCTAATTTCATGGTCAAGACTCCTTTTGCTTCAAGAGCTCAAATAGCCTGTTAGGGCTGAGGGGCATTTCGAGAATTTCAAGATCGACATCCTCA
This sequence comes from uncultured Anaerolineales bacterium, assembly GCA_964419495.1. Lineage (GTDB taxonomy): Bacteria > Chloroflexota > Anaerolineae > Anaerolineales > UBA11858 > NIOZ-UU35. The sequence continues at coordinate 20,481 of CAYQQX010000068.1, read as the reverse complement.
AAAGCATTTTCCAATGCTTGAGCAAAACAAGCTGGCACAGGGATCGCTCCTGCTTCACCAACGCCTTTGCTGCCCAATTCGTTGAAGGGAGATTTCGTCTCCATATGACCGATCTCGATCTTCCTTGGCATCTCATGAGCTGTAACAATTAGATAATCAGCCAGAGAAGCATTCAACAATTGTCCGTTTTCATCCCAATGTAGTTTCTCATAGTAAGCATTGCCAATGCCCATAGAAACACCACCATGTATCTGGCCTTCCAGGATCAGGGGATTGAGTACGGTACCGCAATCTTCAACCGTGATATACCTCTTGATCTCGATCATCATTGTTTCAGGATCAACTTCGATGATCATTGCATGGCATCCGAAAGCGGTAGCTCCATACTGGGGACCGAAATAATCAGTCGCTTCCAGTCCGGGTTCTGTACCAGGTTCGACAGCACCACGCAAAGGATTTGCCATCGCAGCCAGTTCTCCCAAGCTAATCGACATGCGCGGAACATCGGCTACACGCACCATGCCATCTTCGAGTTCTAATTCTTCTTCCGGGGCTTCCAGAACCTTGCTTGCAAGCTTCAGTACTTTGTTACGAACTCCAACAGAGGCGGCGTGAATGGCATTTCCGGCCACTACCGCACCTCGGCTGGCAAATGTTCCCGTACCCCAATGAAACTCAGATGTATCTCCAGTTACAATGCGCACATCATTTACTTTGACACCCAATTGCTCAGCCACGATCTGTGCGAACGATGTGAAGTGCCCCTGTCCCTGAGTACCAATTCCGGTTGCCATATTGACTTTGCCGTTCGGCTCGATCTGCACCCGAGCACCCTCATAAGGACCAACCCCAGTGGTTTCAATAAAGGGTAATATTCCTATGCCAATATGCTTACCTTCTGCTCGCAGCCGAGGCTGTTCATTTTTGATGAATTCTTTATAGCCGACTAACTCGGCAGCTTTTTCCAGAACGGGCTTGTAATTGCCGCTGTCTAAAACCAAGGGAGCAAAGGCCTGATCAATAATCTCATGATCATAAGGGAAGGCATCTGGTGGTATGAAGTTTTTTTTGCGAATTTCAAGCAAGTCAACGTTTAATTTTTTGGCAGCGATATCAAGCATGCGCTCAATTATAAATACGCCTTGCGGGCGTCCGGCGCCACGCACAGGGGTTGTGATAGGCAAATTCGTAAACACAACCTTGATTTCTGAAGAGAAATTCTCCGTGGTGTACGGCCCCATGACATGGCTCTGAGTATTGAGCGGAATTGTTAAACCATAAGGGTCATATGCACCAGTATCATGCAAAAAATCATCCTTCAAACCCAGAATTTTGCCATCTTTGGAGAGTACCAACTCTACATCGTGAATTTGCCCTCTCTCCTGCGTGGTGGCGTAAAAATTCTCACGTCTGTCTTCGATCCATTTGATAGGGCGACACATTTGCATCGATATCCAAGGGATGAGCATCTCCTCGGGGTAGAACATCATCATCTTGGGTCCAAAACCACCACCCAGGAAGGGAGCGATCACTCGCACCTGATTTTCTGCCAAACCCAATCTCGCCGCTGTACCATTCCGAATAGGAATCGGCGCCTGGGTTGTATCCCAGATGGTCATTTGTTGACTGCGTTCTTCCCAATAGGCCACTATGCCGCGGTTTTCCATCGCCACCGCTGCACCTCGATCGATCACAAAGCGTTTCTTGATAACCAGATCAGCTTCGTCTTTAGCCGCTTCATAATCGCCTTTACGTTGGTGAATATGGGCAGCCAAATTCGAATCCATATCGTCATGAACCACTGGGCTATCGGGCTGGATTCCTTTTTCGATATCTACCACAATGGGCAGGGGCTCATAATCAACCCAAATATCTTCGACAGCATCTTCGGCAATATAACGACTTTCTGCGATGACTACGGCGACGGCCTCACCGGCATGATGAACTTTGCCCTTTGCCAAAGGGGCTTGTCGGCGAGAATTAAAAATTACGTCCTCTAGGGTGGGAGGCGGTGACACCAGAGGTGGACCCAGCTCCCAATCTTCGCCCATATCTTCGGCAGTATAAATTGCCATTACGCCAGGGCGTTTGAGCGCTTCTTCGGTATCAATGCTCAAAATGCGTGCGTGAGCATAATCACTGCGCACAAAAGCCGCATGCAGCATTCCAGGAATTTCGACATCATCAACGAAAAGAGCCTGCCCAGTTAGTAGACGAGGGTCTTCGTTTCGTTTGATCCTTTTTCCAATATATTTTTTGGTCATGGCTCAGCTCCTGTTATGCTCGCAGTTTCTCTGCCGCAAGCTGAACAGCTTCGACAATATGTTGGTAACCCGTACAGCGACAGAGGTTGCCCGAAATTGCAACTCGGATCTCTTCTTCACTGGGATCAGGATTCTCTTCCAAGAAGGGCACCAAAGTTGTCAGAAAGCCCGGGGTACAGAATCCACACTGCAGTCCGTGGGCTTCGTGGAAAGCTTCTTGGATGGGATGTAAATCATCCATTGAACCTAAGCCTTCTACGGTGAGCACTTCATGGCCATGCGCCTGGACAGCAAACATCAAACACGATCGAACTGGATCACCATTGAGCAGGACAGTACATGCGCCGCAAACACCATGTTCGCAACCGACGTGTGTGCCGGTCATACCCAGTTCATGTCGCAAGAAATCGCTCAGCAGTAAGCGAGGTTCTATTTCGCGTTCGTATTGATCGCCATTGACCGTCAGGGAAAGCTTGAATAATTTCGTCATAGTGGTCACCTTAGTTTCCCTTTGCCCGATCAAAAGCTTCTTCGAGAGCCCGGCGAGTTAACACATTCGCCAAATGGCGGCGAAATTCAGCAGTGGCATGAATGTCACTGCTGGGGTCAATTTCCTCTGCGGAAGCTTTTTCAGCCGCGGCTTGTATGGCATCATCCGTCAGCTCTTGCCCGACGAGCATTCCTGCTGCGGCAGTTGCTTCCACGGGTCCATCCCCGGCACTCAAGTAAACCAGCTTTGCCTGTTGGCATTGATCTTTCTCATCCAACGTCAGTACAGCAGCAACCCCAATCAGGCAGAAATCGTGCGGACGGCGAGCAATTTCTTTGAGCGACCAGCCTGTGCGATCTGGAAATGGCGGCAACTTGATCTCAACCAATATTTCCTCTGGCTCTAACACCGAGGTAAATAAGCCCAAGAAAAAATCCTTAGCTGTGACCCAGCGTTCACCACTCTGATTAGCAATTTTGAATTCACCATCCAGAGCCACGCTGACACAAACCAACTCAGCCGAAGGATCAGCGTGAGCCAGGCTGCCGCCAAAAGTGCCGCGGCTGCGGATTTGACTGGTTGCGATCTGAGGCATTGTTTCGTGAATCAGGGGTGCACGTTCAGCAACCATTACAGATTTTTCCACTTTTTTATGGCGAGTCATCGCCCCAACGGCTAAACCGCCATCATCTTCGGGACGAATGAATGAAAGCGTCTCAATGTTATTCAAATCTACAATCACTGCCGGCTGAGCAAGTCGAAAATTCATCATGGGGATCAGGCTTTGTCCACCAGCAAGAGGTTTGGCATCATAGCCATGTTCGGCCAGATGGGCTAGCGCCTCTTCCACAGTGGTAGGCGCATAATATTCAAAGGGAGGTGGTTTCATAAAAATTTACATTCCTTGATTTATCAAATGTTTTCTCGCATATCATACTCGAAAATGACATGTTCAGGCAGTATTTAAGGGATTTTCCCGCTGGACAAAGCTTTCTAGGTTGATTGGCTCCCTACCCAGCAGCCAACGCAACACATTTGAGTTTCCAACGAAACTATGTTGACCATAGAATTCAAACATCTTGATCAATGTCTCGACCTGATAATCGCCTAATCCTGATGCGCGGGCACCCCGCTCCCAATCCTCGTGGGCGATTTCTCTGGCCTCAACTGATCGACCAAGTTCGGAACTCAGGATATCAGCGATCTCCATTTGGCTGACAGATTCCTCACCAACCAATTCATAAGTCGCACCAATATGACCACCCGCAGTCAAAACGACAGCGGCAACTTGGGCAACATCCTGAAGATCGACCAGGCTAGATTTGGCCTCGACCGAATATGGGACGGGGAAAATACCCTGGTTGGTAATTACGTCCCAATGAGCCAAGATATTCTGCATGTAAGCCGTAGGCTGCAATATGGTAAAGGGGACTCCCGACTCGACCAGCAGTTCTTCCAAACGTAGTTTGAACCAATGATGGGGCATGGACTCCGTTTGAGGGTGAAGCACTGAATGATAAACAAGGTGTTCGATCCCCAATGCTTGAGCCGCATCAATGACAAACCTGCCAATCATGATCTCATCGGGGCTCATGTTAGGGCATATGTGATAGACCGCCCGCACACCTTTGATTGCATTATCTATGGTAGGGCGGTCTATCATATCGCCCACAAGAATCTCTTCCGCCCCTAACGCTTTTAGGGTTGGGATGTGTTCATCACGATAAACCAATGCCCGAACAGATTCTCCGCGCTCGATCAAAGCGCGGAGAACTGCTTTGCCTGTTTTTCCAGCTGCTCCGGTTACTAAAATCATCACAAGGACTTATTCAACAACTCCAGCCTCTAACATGGCCAGGTAAACCTTTTCCGAGCTAAAGGGCGGGGATTCCATGCGGACACCGACCGCGTCATAAATCGCATTGGCGATAGCCGCAATCGTGGGCACCATTGGGTGCTCACCAATACCACGTGCGCCCCAGGGACCATCATCCTGCGGCACTTCGACAATGATGGATTTCAAATCTGCAGGGGTATCCGTTGTGGTTGCAATGCGGTAATCGACAAAACTGGGGTTCTGCATGAAGCCATCTACCATTTTCATTTCTTCGAATAACGCCGAACTCATGCCTTGAACAAAGCCTCCTTCAATTTGGGCTTCGACCAAAGCAGGATTGATGGCTCTACCAACATCAAAGGCAGATGCACCTCGTAGAACTTCAACACGGCCGGTATCCAGGTCAACTTCGACCTCAACAGATTGGGAACCAACTGTGTAGTGAACTACAGAGCGCGTCCCCTGTCCGGTCTGGGCGTCAAGGCCGGTGACATAGGAGGGCATAAATTTGCCGCGCCCGATAATAGGCCCGCCCATCCAGCCCTGGTCATCGGGTTTGGGTAAACCATAAACCACAATATCTTTGATGGGCTGTTCCTGTTCACTCTTGTAGGATACAACGATTCCGTCGCGGATATCGAGGTTCTCAGGGTCCTCATCCCAGGCTTCGGACACCAAGTCCAAGACCTGCTTTCGGGCATCTTTAGCAGCTGCCACAACCGCGTTTCCCATACTCCAGGTCAGGCGGCTGGCAACTGTCTGCCACTCATAAGGGCTGTAGCGAGTATCCACAGGGGAAGAAATGCGGATGGATTCATAGGGCACTCCCAGAGCAGCAGCAGCCATTTGAGCCATAACAGTAAATGCGCCCTGACCTAAGTCTTGCCCTCCAAGACCGATGTTGACAGTGCCGTCTTCCGCTAACTCCACCCAAGCGCTGGAACCAGCATTGGGGGGCATAGCCGGAGCCTTCCACATGATAGCAGTTCCCTTGCCGCGCCGTTTGTTAGGCGCATTGGCTGGGGATTTTTGCCCCCATTTGATCGCTTTTGCCGTTTCTTCAATGCACTTATCTAAACCTGTGGGGTGCATCTTGAACCCTGTCACGGTTTCGCAACCTTCTTTGACGCAATTTATGCTGCGGATTTTAACAGGGTCAATGCCTGCTTTGTATGCCAACTCATCAATGGTCTGCTCCAAACCCGTGTGCATTTCAGGCATGCCAAAACCGCGATATGCCCCGCCCACGGGGTGATTGGTATAGACACAAAGACTGTCCGCTTTCACATTAGGAACTTCGTAAGGTCCGGTGCAGCTGTATCCAGCCGCACGAGTGACATTGACACCATATTCAGTAGAGGCTCCCCCTCCCCAATAGTAGGTGTTTTCCATGGCCAGAATCTTGCCAACATCATCACAACCAATCTTGTAGTAACCGATCAACTCCTGACGCACAAAGGCAGTGTGAAACTCTTCTTCCCGAGTTAGTACCAGTTTGACAGGGCGACCTTTAGTTTTTGATGAAATTGCAACGACCAAGGCCTCCATACTGACGCCGGCTTTACAACCAAAGCCGCCCCCGATTTTGGGTGCGATGACGCGTACTGAACTTTGTGAAACACCGAGAGCTTGAGCAATCAGGTTGCGCTGGGCAAAGGGCGATTGTGAACTTGCCCAAAGCGTAATGTCTCCAGTATCATCCCATTGGGCGATGGCCACATGAGTCTCAATGGGCACATGTTGAATATGTGGTACCCGGAATTTGCGCTCCACAATGGTGGTACATTTCTCAAAAGCACCTTCTACATCACCTTTGCGAAGCTTGAAGTGGTTGGAAATATTCGTCCCTGGTTGTGGAAAAATAAAATTAGCCACCTTATAATTTCCTAAGTCGGGATGGATCAAGGGGGCATCGGGCTGTGCCCCTTCTTCAGGGTTCAGTACCGGCTCCAGAACTTCGTATTCGACATCGATCAGTTCTAAGGCTTTTACGGCAATCTCCTCGCTGGTAGCAGCAACACCCAGAACAGGGTCACCAACATAGCGTACGCGATCGCGACAGAAAATATGCCGATCCTGGAGATAGAGTCCAATGTATCCAGGGAAATCATCACCCGTCACAATCGCTTTTACTCCGGGGAGTTCTTCGGCTTTGCTGGTATCAATGGACTTAATCAAAGCGTGGGGATGCGGGCTGTGCATAATACGGGCATACAGCAAACTATTGCCAAACTGGATATCATCTGCAAAAATGGCGGCACCGGTAACTTTCTGGTCATTTTCAAGACGAGGTTTGCTCTCGCCAATCGGCTTGGGGATTCGTTCTTGAGTCTCAATAGTCATGAGTATTCTCCTATACCATCTTCGCAGCAGCTTCCACGGCATCGATAATTTTCACATAACCCGTGCAGCGGCATAAATTACCGACCAAAGCCTCTTTGATCTCAGCTTCGCTGGGGTTGGGATTTCGGTCTAATAAAGCCTGGGATGTGATCAAAATGCCAGGGGTACAGAAGCCGCATTGAACACCGCCAGAATCGATGATCGCTTCTTGAATGGGCGCTAAATGCCCGTTATCGGCCAATCCTTCAACCGTCACAATTTCCTTCCCATCGCACTCGATGGCCAGCATCATACAACTATTGGTGGGTTCCCCATCAACCAAGACCGTGCAGGCACCACATTCGCCCGCAGCGCAACCGTTCTTGGTGCCGGTCTTACCCAATTTCTCGCGGATCATCCTCAACAAGGTCATATTAGAGGACACTTCAACTTGCTCGGCTTCACCATTTACTGTGAGTGTAATTTTGTGATATGCCATAGTTCACCTTCCAAGTTTTTCCCAAACTACCGTTAAAGCTTTCTTGGACAAATTGCGGGACATAATTTTGCGATACTTAGCCCCGCCACGTACGTCATCAATCGGCGATGCAGCTTCGAAGGCTGCTTCTGCAGCTTCGGCGATAACATCTTCTGTTATCGTTTTAGCCGCCAGAATTTCTTCGACTTTGTCAACCACCATGGGGGTCGGCGCCACCGAGGCCAGAGCCAGTTTCAGGCGATAACCTGAAGCAGCTTCGCCATCGGGGTAACCAAGAGCAGTCACACCCACAATGGAAAGATCACTGGACTTATTGCGGCCCAATTTCAAGTAGGTACCCTGCAAACCCTCGGGAGGTAAGGGGAATTCAATGGACACGACCACGTCGCCTGGTTTCAAGACTGTGGAGCCAGGACCCTTGAAGAAGGTACTCAAAGGCTCTTGGCGTTCGCCATCAAGTCCATGCACATTGAGAACGCCCCCCAACAGCAGGCTAGCACCAATGGTGTCACCGGCTGGAGAAGCATTGCAAATATTGCCAACGATAGTTGCCCGGCTGCGCAACTGATAGCTGGCGACAGAATCAACCGCTTTAGCCAGCACAGCGTAATGCTCTTTGACATCAGGATGAGCGCTGACGCGGTTCATCGCCACACCCGCGCCGATTTTCAGTCCCTTGGCCAGATCAAAGACAATCTCATCTGTCCCATCTAATCCTTTGACATCAACGAGATATTGATCCTTCCAAAAGCCATCGCGCATACGCACGAAGATATCCGTGCCGCCCAATAGGGGGCGCGCCTCTCCGGCATGATCAGCCAAAAACTGGCTCGCCTCAGCAAGCGTTTTGGGCTTGATATAGTCAAACTCTGGCAAACTAGGATGTGGATCTAGCATAAGTCTGTCCTTTCTTCTTTCTCGGACACGGATAACGCGGATTCAATGGATATTTTATTCGAGAGTTACGCAGTTGCCCCCCTAGCCCCCCAACCTTGGGGGGTATCTATGGGAAACTCCCCCCAGAATTGGGGGGTTGGGGGGGGCGCATTTCAGGAAATTTATTCCCATCTGCGTAACGCCTGTGCTTTTAATAATCCGTGTTCATCAGTGCAATCCGTGTACAATTCCTTGCTTTTTACAAATTCAGTAGATCACAGATTCCTAATTATTGATGTCATTGCGAACGGAGTGAAGCAATCTCCGCACTTTAGAGGGGGATTGCTTCGGCACGAAACGCCTCGCAAATACACAAATTCGTGATCTCCGGAAATTAGGTCTTTGTATAATTAATCACGCTCTTTAAACGCCACGAAGCGCGCCCAACAAGAGGCCAGCTCCATACCCTTCTGGATAAAACAGCCGACGAAGTATCGGCCGCTTTCCATACCCATGAGTTCATTACCCAGATTCTCGGCGTGGATGATGCCTTTGGGGAACAGGTTCAGGTGCATGTCCTGATAATACTTTTCGTAGGGGTAGACAACATCCCATTCATCACCATACTGCTCAATCAGTTTCTGATTGGCTTCTTCGAAAGTCTTGGGATGCCAAATGCGCTGGATGGTGTTCATGGGATGCTCCATGGCCACGCAATCGACAGCCAACCACTTGATTTTTTTCTCGATGCACCAATCCCCGAAATCGGGCGAGGGGCCTGGGTGGCGGATCATGTAGCGAAACTCATCCGAGTCAGGACTGTTCCAGCCATATTTGCCGTAACCAGTTTTTATAACCAGAATATCGCCCTCACGTACATCGACGACCTTTTCAACCATCTCAGGGGTGTACACGCTGGTATCGCTGACAAATTCGGATATATCTGCCACGGCGCCGGGACCGAACCACTTCTCGAAAGCCTCTTCTCCGATAGAATTTCCTCCAGCGTGGAAGTGTTTCTCGCCGTCCATGTGAGTGGCCAGATGGAAGCTGGCTTTACAGTGGGCGTTGTTGCGCCCCAGGCCAAAATATTGGCCACCAACGCGCTTGGTGTAGTTAATGCTCAGGGGTACATAATTGGCCCACTGGGGCGTCTGCACGCTGAAAGGCAGAGTCATATCTAACATTTCTGCATCCAACATAAAGTCATAGAAGTCCGATTCGCTCACCCCGTCAGGCGCTTGCAGCGCTACTACACGGCTCCAGGAAGATTCTACTTCCATGAAGGGGATCGACCCAATCATGATCCAGACCCGCTGGTTGCTCAGCTCTTTGATCTGTCCACCCAGAGATTCAGCCAGCAGCAAACCCGCCTTGGGTATGGTGATATGGGAAAGTTTGTGATACTCATCAGGCGGGAACATCTCGTCCCAAGTCTTACCATGCGTCTCTTTGAGTTTGGCTTCAGCTTTCTCGAACTCTCGGGCGTGCATGTAGCGCAGATTGGTGTTCATGGGATGCTCAGCGCAGCCGCAGTCCACGCCGATCAGCTTCAACTCCATCTCCAGGGCCCAGGGAAAGAATTCTGGTGAGGGGCCGGGGTGACGCAAATAATAATTGAACTCCTTGTTCTCTATGCCACCCTGCGCTTCGGGATTGACCACATCAGGTTGGTCCCAACCGAATTTGTGATAGCCGGTGTTGATGATCAGAATATCGCCCTTTTTGACATCCACACGCTCGGTGATCATCTCAGGTGTGTAGAGACCGTAATCTTCTACAGCATCAGATATATCGACGATAACACCCTCGCCGCACACATCTGTCAGGGGGATATCGGCAATGGCGCGCTCGCCGCTGTGAAAGGCCCGCTGCCCCACCAAGTGCGTGCCTGTATTATTGCTCCACTCGATCAGCTGACCATTGGCACCCTGGCCGCCAATGAATGAGCCTGTTATCCGCTTAAAAAATTGAATTTGCAATGGCATCTCGCCGGGGAAAGGCGGCGTAAAGATGCCCATGGCCTGGGTTAGATCAAACCATTTTGCATCACTTATTGTTTTTATGAATTTCTCTCGATCCATGCTTCATCCTTTCTGGAGGTTTGAAATTGGAATTTGGAAGTTAGAAAACCTTCCAAGTTTGAATTAGCTTATTGAGTTGTTTTGCTACTATTGTGTATTCATCAATAAATTTCGAACACAATTCATTAGTGGAATACTCCAGATCTACACACATTTCGATATGCTCTACCATTTCATTTGCGGAGCCCATAGCAGTCCGCCAAAATTGCTTAGCTTTACCTGGAGTTTCCTTGTGGCTGTATCCTTCAACAATATTGGCGACTACAGATTTACTAGCTCGTCGCATTTGATCACATAAACCGTACTTCTCGTGACTTGGAAATTCTTCAACCAATTTATGAATTGGTACAACGAGTGCCTTAGCTCGACGGTAAACTTCCAAGTCACGATAACTCTTAATCACCACTACCCCAAAATCCTTTATCTACTCTGAAGTTACATCATCCAACATCCAACATCCAACTTCTAACATCCAACATCCAATCTCTAAATTCCGTATTCCTCGGCGAAGGCTTCCAGCGCTTCCTCGAACATGCTCAACTCAGGACGAACGAGGCCAGCGCCGACTTGTCCCACACCGGGGTCCTTATGAGCCACACCCGTGTTGACACGCGGCGTGATACCCAATTCGACGACCTTGCGCAAATCGATACCAGTAGGCGTTCCGCGGAAATCCAGCGGCGGGATAGTAAATGATTTGTGCTCGGCGTAGCAGATCTCGTACATCTCCAGGGTAGCGTTGATGGCATCCTTGGGCGTACCGCTGACAAAGGTGACGATGGCCGGAGCCGCCGCCATGGCGAAGCCACCGATGCCGGCTGATTCTGTGATGGTGCTGTCGCCGATATCTCCACTAGAGTCTTCCTCGGTGAATCCCGGGAAATAAAGACCTTTGGGAATACCCACTGGCGCAGTGAACCAGCGATCCCCCAGACCACTGACACGGATGCCAAAGTCGGTACCGTTGCGGGCCATGACATGCACAATGGTGCTGCCCTCGATTCCATGGGCTACATCGACCATGCCTTTGCAAGCCGCCATTACGGGGTTGAGGATGGTCAGGGCGTTATCGCCCAAGAATTTGATGATCTCTGAGGCCACATCGGCATCATCGGTGGCTTTGACAATGTAAGGCGCCAAGGCCTTGGTGAACAATACCGAGCCAGCTTTATTGCGATTGTGGCCCTCATCACCCATGTGTAAGGCTTCAGCCAGCATGGCGCGGATATCGATGCCGCCGCTCAGCTCGATAGCCTTGCCCAAAACCGGAGCCATGACGTTTTCCATCCAACCAAAACGTTCGATAACCTCCTCACTGTAGGCACCATAGCGCAGCACTTTGCCATAGCCCTCATTGAGATTGGAATAGGACATATTGCCGTGAGTTTTATTTTCAAGGATATAGACCGACATATTGGCCGAGGTAACTCCGGCCATGGGTCCCACCGACTGGTGATGATGGCAGGGCTCCAAATCGATCTCACCAGATTCAACCAGCTTCTGAGCCTGGTCCATATCTTTGGCTTTGCCTTCATAAATCAATGCGCCGGTGATAGCTCCCTTCATGGGGCCGGAGGCGCGCTCCCAGGTGATTGGGGGGCCTGCGTGCATGAGTAAGTTATCACGCATACCGGGTACAACTTCAATAGCCTTACCCATGCCCACAACCACGGGGCGGGCTTCCATCATTCGATCAGTAGCAGCTGCATTCGCTTTTTCAATATCCATAAGAGCCTCCAATTTCCAACAAGTGAAATAATCACCACAGAGACACAGAGAGCGCAGAGATGTTTTTCGGTGAGAAAATTTGAAAATAACGTTGGATTTTCAATTCATTGTATCTCTCAAACATGATTCTTCTCCGTGTACTCGGTGTCTCCGTGGTAGATTCGCAATAATTCAAACTTTTGTATTATTTCTGTTTCATCCGTTCCAATATACCCACCAGCTTTTCATTTCCACCAGCGACGGGCCTCCAGTCCATATGTACAACTTGCGATTCTTGCTCGATCAAGGCTTCGGTGAACGAATCCAGACCGACGTTGATCCCAGCCAGAGGTTTCTTGAGCGGATCCAGGTCAACGCCAGCCATCTCGACATCGTCGGCGGCTTGTCTAGATCGCTCGATGGCCTGCAGTAATCGCCCAACGTAACGCGCCGCGGCGTCGTTGCTGGTCTCGACCTTGGCACCAGCATCCAACAGCATTTGGATTTGTTCGTCCATGCCCTGAGGATCTTCGTCCGTGCCGGAGACAACGGCGACCACTTCTAAGTGGCGTCCAGCATCTGCCGCCGCCTTGATCCCCGCGGCGATGGCCGGAGCTAACTCACTGGCCGGATCACCGTGAGCGCCATAGCCCAATACTACATCCAAAAGAATAACGGCCACTTCGGGATCAGCAGCCTCTTTCTCCAGACGGCGAACACGCAGGTCATTATCCATCATGGGGTGCAGGCGCCCGACGGTGAATTCGTCCTCGCCCAGGTCGATGACCGTATGTTCCAAACTTACAAGGGAATCTTCTAATTTGTATTTTTTGTCCAGGGGGGCGTTGGAATACACCTCTGGGAAATAGTGCTGCAAGACCAACAGGGCTTCATATTGCAATGTGCCACCCGAGAACAGGCCGCGCAGGTAGCGCTGGCCATCATCAAACATGGAGATATCCGGCTCGGAGCCGAAATCTTCTTCGGAGTCCACCAACCCCACGGCCAGTTCGGCGGCTTCGTCAAAGGTGGTGGCGAAGAAAATATTGTCCATACGGCGTGAAGCTGTCGCATACCCAATGAAATTAACCACCACTGGCTTGCCAGCCGAGCGCGCCGCCTTGACCAACTCATCAGCCACTTTGGGTGAAGGCGGCTTGGAAACCAGCACGATGACTTTAGTCTCGGGGTCGCGGGCCATCAAATCCAGGCCCTGACGGGCGGTGATAGCGTTGACGGCTTCGGAAAGGTCGCGTCCGCCAGTTCCCAGGGCGTGGGTCATTCCACCGCCCATCTGGTGGATACGAACGGAAACTTGCTGCAGTCCTGTGCCAGAAGCAGCCACCATACCGATGGGTCCCTTGCGAACTTTATTGGCAAACCCCAGGCCGATGCCGTTGACGATGGCCGTGCCGCAGTCCGGCCCCATCACCAGCAGGCCCTTGGAAGCAGCTTCTTTCTTCAAGGCGATTTCATCTTCCAATGAAACGTTATCGCTGTATAAGAAGACGTGTCTTCCCAATTCCAACGCTTGGCGGGCAACGCCATCCGCGTAACGGCCAGGGACAGAGACCAGCACCCAATGAGCGTCAGGCAGCATCTGCACTGCCGTTTCCATGCTGTGGGGACGATAATCTTCATCCCCAGCGCTGCTGCGACGAGATGAAACCAATTCATCGACTTTTTCGATAGCAGCCTGAGCAGCCGCTTCGTCATCACCATTGACCACGATCACCAGGTCATCGGGGTTGGCAGCCTTTGCTTCGGGCACCAGCAGACCGCTTTGCTCCAAGACATCTTTATTGGCTTCAGTGCCCATGACCACGCCAGCGTCGATAACGCCGGGCTGCTCAGCCAAAGAGCGCTGCAGCTGCATTAAGATCACGGAGTCGTAATAGGCTCCAGTGCGTATTTCTACTTTAATGATTGCCATACAATCTCCTTCCACCCAAACTCAAAGGAACGAAGCGTCTGGGCATAGGTTGTTGTCGACGATTTTCATCCCCCAAAATTGCGGATAGGTTGGGAAGCAGTAAGTGCTCAAAAGCACCTCTCACCCAACCCGCCAGAAATTTCTACCACGGAGCGCACAGAGAGCACAGAGATGTTTATCTTTAAATAGTATTTCTCTGCGCACTCTGCGACTCTGCGGCAATAGATCTAAACAGTGACGTCGTCAGGCAAGACGATGGTTTCGTTGGCCTTGACCAGTTTGTCGGGGACATCGAAATTGAGCGAGTCGCCAACCAGGTCTTCGGAATATTTCTTGATCGCCTGATCCCAGTATTTCTTGGTCACGTAGTACACTCGCGCACCGCCCAACTCGTGCTGCACATCGGGCCAGGGGTAGCTGGGTTGGGCCATGCCCAAGAAGCCGATGCGCCAACCGTTGTAGCTCTCATAAGTGGACCAGAACTCTTTCTGTCCCAGCACTTCAAAAGCATAATAAGCCTTGCAGTAGAACAAGGCCGCGCCCAGGCGACCGCCGCGCTCGAAGGTCATGGTGTGCAAGCTGATATTGATATCTTCATTCATCAAACGGCCGTTGACCAGGCCGGCTAGCTTACCGTCGATCATGCCGACCATCACATAGGGGTCCTTGATGCGCTTGCGGTACCAACCGAGTAACTCGGCATACACGCGGGCACCGACAATATCATAAAAGTCGTGCTCTACGTCCATGACCTGACGCACATAGCTCATCAGTGTCTTGGCTTCTTCGACCTTGGCCGCTCGGATATACATGGTCTTGCCGGTGCGCAGTTTGATGGTCGCATCGGGCCAGGGGTCAACATCCATAGGATAACCCTGCAGCAATGGCTCGATATCGCGCACATTGAGGGTATACTCTTCACGAGATACAGGGACTGGGGGTTCCAAACGCATGATACAAATCTCCTTAGATATTTTGATTATTAGAATTTCGGAATATCCCAAACGATTTGGGGATACCAAGTATAAACGCTCAACCTGAATAAATCAAATTTATAGCACTCTTAGAAACACACCAAGATTACGCTATAATCGGTGCACCAAAAAGGTAGCTCAAATTGTCTGACAACTCTAGTAGCAAACATCACTTGAGAAATATACATTTGTCCTAAAATGTAAGAACGCGGTTCCCGGCAGGAACCGCGTTCCTGATCTATCATATAAATACTCACTTCGGTTGGCAAGGGTTAACTGATTTTAGGATAGTGATCTCTTCTCACGATCATAGTTTTGTCCCAAAAATGCCGGGGCTTTGATCCACTTGAAAGCAAAGATCATTGTCAGAATAGTTGCCAGGTATGGCAGCATGAGCAAAAACTGGTAGGGGATTCCAAATCCCCCCACCTGAACTCGAAGCGCCAAGACTTCAACACCGGCAAAGAAGAGCGAGCCAAGCAAAATCAAGCCTGGGCTCCAACCACCGAAAAACGTCAGCGCAATGGCGATCCAACCGCGGCCCTGAACCATGCCCGCTGTAAATGTTCCTGTGTACACCATGGGTAAATATGCGCCAGCCAGACCCATCAGCATGCCACCGATAATGGCCGTCAGGTACCTCATCCGGCCCACATTTACACCCAGGCTATCGGCTGCTTTGGGATTCTCCCCTACCGCTCTCAACTTGAGACCAAAACTGGTTTTATAGAGTAAGTACCAAAAGAATAACGACACCAGAATGGCAAAATACACCATGATATTCTGGTTGAAAAAGATTTCGCCAAAGATGGGAATTCTACTTAAAATTGGGATAGGCAAATCCTTCAGCGTGGGTATCAGCGGGGGCTGAAGGGTCACACCGACAACGAATTTGTAGAAAAGCGTTGACAGGCCCATCGTAAAGAAGAAAATTGCCAGACCGATAACGAACTGGTTCATCTTTAGTGTAGTGGTGAAATAAGCCAGTGCTAATCCACCAATCGCTCCAGCAAAAACCGCTAGAAGCACTCCGTACTCCAGGCCGCCATACAGGTACGCTCCCAGAAATCCCAGCGAGGCTCCTAAGAGCATGATGCCTTCCTGGGCGACATTGAACAGTCCTGTACGTCCACCCAGCATTGTGCCCTGACCAGCCAAAACAAAAGGCACGATAGAGAGCACAACTAATCGGGCAAAACCAACAAATTGAGGAATAAATTCATCCATCAGTTAGCGCCTCCTGATAACATCGGATAACAATACAAAGAGCAACACCAACGCTTCAACGATGAAGACCATCTCAACAGGTATCATCATGGTTCGCTGCATGCCGCTGGCGCCGATCTCGAGAACGGCGATGAAGAATGCTACGAAGGGCACAGCCCGATTATCGCCTTTGGCAATCAGACCTATGATCAAACCCAGGAGAAGGAAATTAGATTGCAATCCTTCGATGAGTCGATGTTGGGAACCTGACACCTCGATGGCACCGGATAGTCCAGCCAGACACCCGCCTATGATTAAGGAAAGTAAGAACATCTTGCGGGTATTGATCCCGTAAACCTTCGAAGCCCTGGGGTTGGCACCGGTAGCAACCAATTCGTAACCTGCCGAGGTTCGATTAGTGTACATATAAACGCCAACCGCAACAATGATGATCAAAATAATCCCCGAGTGCAGTGGAGGACTAGAAATCAGCATAGGCAGTTCGCCACCAACACCAATCGGGATGGTGGTAGGATGTCCAGCTAAGGGATCACGCCAAATTTCAGTGGCCACATAGTCGATCAATCCAAAGGATACAAAGTTCATCATCACTGTGGTCAGGATCTCATTGATCCCAAAGCGATATAGCAGCCAGGCTGGAATGGCAGCCCAGAAGCCACCAAATATCACGCCAGCCAAAATTACCAATGGCAAGAGGATCGGCAGAGGCAAATCGGCTAACATGATGCCAACCGCGGTAGCCCCAATGCCTCCAACGATCAATTGACCTTCACCACCAATATTGAATTTCCCGGCTGCCAAAGGCACGGTAAATGCCAGGGCTTGCAACGTCAAAGGGATGAACTTCAGCAAAGTCTGGATAAACCCATTGGGTGTGCGGAAGGATGTAAACAGGATCGTGGCGAATGCCTTGGGCACATTGAAACCCATGATGGCAATGAATATTCCGGAAGCAGCAAAGGATGCCAACACAGCCAGCAGATAAGGCATCACATTGGCAATAGCGAGCCTGATCTTAGAATTGGAAGGTAGATTTATATCAGTCATTGGCTTTCACTCCACTCATCATCCGGCCGATTTCGTATTTATCAAACTCGCCCTTCTCGAGGATACCAACTATCTGTCCATTATAGATGGTTGCAATACGATCACACATACGGGAAAGTTCATCAAGATCTTCCGAAATCAACAATATGCCTGCACCAATATCTCTGCGCTCGAGCATTTTGTTATAGACAAAATCCATAGAACGGATATCAAGGCCCCTGGTGGGATTATGAGCAATCAAGAATCGTGTCAGGTGGGCAAATGCTCTGGCAAGCATCACCCGTTGGATGTTCCCGCCCGAAAGGTTGGCGCCAATATCGCCAGCACTGGGCGTCATAATCGTATATTCATCAATCTGCGCCCGGGCTGATTTGAAGATGGTTTTCCAATCCAGGAAACCCTTGTTGCTGTATGCTTGGTTGTGCTGGTTCCCCAAAATCAGATTATGGGCTACCGAAGCCGTTGGTAAAAACCCATCCAACAACCTGTCTTGTGGGATATAGGCAACGCCGCCATCCAGCAAATCTTTGGTTTCGGTTTCAGCGACGTTCATGTCAGCGACAACTACAGAGCCCTGATGAATGGGAAATACACCCATCAGACATTCCGCCAACGTTTGTTGTCCATTACCTGCCACTCCGGCAATTCCAAAGATCTCTTTTTCATGCACATCAAAAGAACAGCCCTCGAGTACCGGGATTCCTTCTTCGCTCTGAGCATAGAGATCTTGGATTCGAACAACAGGTTCTCCAAAAGCGGAGACATCCATTCGAGCTTCTGTGCCCATGGCAACAGACGAGAACACAATGCTCTCATCGACGTTTAAACCTTCACCCACCATGGCCTTCACCAGGGATTTCTCAGAAACATGCTCTCGTTCCTCTCTGAGCACATTCTTGCCATCTCTCAACACAGTAATACGGTCACAAACACTCATCACTTCCCGGAGTTTGTGCGTAATGAAGACAATGCTGAGACCCTCATCAACCATCGCCCGCAAACTTTCGAAAAGATCATCGACCTCCTGGGGAGTCAAATTGGTAGTAGGTTCATCTAGGATCAATACTTCTACACCCCGGTAGAGAGCTTTGAGAATTTCTACCTTTTGACGGATCCCAATGGGTAGCTCGCTCATTACTTTATCTGGGTCAACTGCCAACCCAAATTTCTCAGATAAAGCCCGAATTTGGTCCGCCTGTTCGTCAAGCTTCAGCATTGGCCAGCTTTTCAAATCTGTTCCCAAGACGATATTTTCAGTAACGGTATAACTATCGACCTGCAAAAAGTGCTGGTGAACCATGCCAATCTTATAATTGAGGGCATCTTTCGGAGAACGAATTTCAACTTTGTTTCCGTGTAAACGGACTTCACCTGCATTTAGCTTATAGAGGCCAAATAGAACATTCATCAAGGTTGTCTTGCCTGCACCATTTCCACCCAGCAAACCATGAATCTCTTTGCTATTCAGTTGTAAATTCACATCGCCCAGGGCAACAACCGTCCCAAAAATCTTTCGAATTCCTTCCATTTGAAGGACAACTGATTCTGTCATAAGCACTGCACCTGTCTCAAAAACTGTTCGGTTTTATTAGTGAAAAATCAAAATTGGAAGGAGGTATCTCTCAGAGCAGTCTAATTCCAACTGGTGCTGATCTTGGAGACACCTCCCCCAATCCATTTCATATAGATTCAATCAAGCTCGTGGATTACTCGATTGGCTCAGTGTTCTTGACAACTTCGATCTCTCCCGACTCGATTTGCGCAATTAGCTCACCCATTGCGGTGTTCAATTCTTCAGAGACATTCGAGAGGGGCAATTGCAAGGCAACACCGGTATCAAAGCCCAGTGGATAGTATCCACCTGTCTCACCATCCATAATTTTCTGGGCGATTTCTGTCAGAGGGCCTTCGAAATCATACAGCACAGAGCTGATGTAATTCTCAGGAGCAAAATTTGTTTTATCTGTATATTTAGCCGTCACCCAAACGGGTTCAGGGGCAGCCTTGACAGCCTCGAAGAGCCCGAACATACCCAGGTTGAGAGAGCCAACAATCACGTCAACGCCATCCGCAATCATGGCATCAGCCAATTCTCTGGCTTTGGTGGGGTCGTTGAAATTGCCAACCCAAACAGGGTTGAGTTCTACATCTAGTCCCAGGTCAGCAATCGCCTGCTCCATAGCATGAACCTCAGCATAGGAGAAAGGCAAGGTCAAACCACCAATATAGCCAATCTTGCCAGTCTGGGTCTGCTGTGCAGCCAAAGCGCCGATGGCATAAAAGCCAACCTGGAAGTTGCGATCAATAATCCAGAAGTTAGCGGGAGCATCTTCCACATTGCCATCACCCTCAGCAACAAAATATACCTCGGGGAACTCAGCCGCGAGCGCCAAAGTCTGGCTGACAAACTGGCCGCCATGAGTAAAGATAATATTGAAACCGTCGTCAATATATTCGCGCATTACCCGATCTACATCAGGAACAGCAACAGACTCTGAAAAAGCAATATCAATGTCCAGGTCCTTTTGTACTGCTGTCAGGCCAATATAACCCAGGGTGTTATAGTCTGCATCGGTAATCACGCCAGGGAGAATGGCGGCCATCTTATATTCAGGACCAGCGGGCGCTTCTTCTGCTGGTACTTCAACTTCAACCTCAACGACCACTGTCTCAACGATTGTTTCGCCTTCCTTCTCCACAATGACGGTTTCGACAACCTTCTCAACAATCGTCTCGGGAGCGGGAGGCGCACAGGCCGCCATGACCACACTGATGATAACCAGCAATCCAAACACAATAAACGATTTTTTCGTCATTTCCAACTTCTCCATTTTTTATTGATACATTAAATATTTCGTGACTAAATTTCTACGTATTCACAAAATCACCTGTCTTATAAGCTACCACCTCCTTTCAGCCTACATAACGTACTTTCCAGATAACACCAAACAACTGACATAAGTCTGAATCGTTGATCCGACTGATAGTCGAAGGTTGTTCAACTGAATATTGAATTGAGTAAAAAGTGTATAAAAAGCATTCCCAAATCAAGGAAAACCTGGTCATCATATCCTATGTGACCTAGGCCACTTTGACATCGTAGGAGGGAAGTATTTTGACCTAATAGAAAATGACCGCTCGATGAGCGGTCATGAATACGTATAATTACGTAGGATCCCTTTACCTTTTTACTCGGATAACCCCTCCCGAATAGCGTACAA
>CAYQQX010000067.1:0-22171 GCA_964419495.1 uncultured Anaerolineales bacterium | reverse complement strand
GCAACCACCCCCATATATTCCGGCGGAAGCCATCGTCTGGTAGTTTTTGCAGTGAAGTCACGAATAATCTTTAATCGATTGATCCTATTCATGGTATTCGGAGAATTCGTTATCATTCGTGATCTATTCAATCAGCGCTTGTAACCCCAAAAGATAAGACCGCCATCCAAAACCAGTAATCTTCCCCATACAAACCGGCGCTAGCAACGATTTGTGCCGGAAGTCTTCACGCGCGTATACATTCGAGAGATGCACTTCAATTACCGGAATGCCAATCGCTGCAATAGCATCGCGTAAGGCCACAGAAGTATGCGTGTAGGCACCAGGATTGAATACCACGCCCATGGCCCATTCACGGGCATCATGCAAGGCATCAATTAACGCCCCTTCGCTGTTTGATTGGAATGTACGCACATCGGCATCCATCTCCTCACCAGCTGCTACCAGCCGAGAATTGATCTCATCCAACGTCAATGGTCCATATACTTCCGGCTCGCGAGTTCCGAGTAGATTAAGATTTGGCCCGTGGAGTATCAGTATTGATTTCATTTTATTCTCTCACATCTGTTCCAAGGAACAGTATTCAGTGTGCAGTTGCCAGTAAACAGAGATAACTGGATACTGTTTACTGATCACTGATCACAGCCTCCCAATTTTCCACTTCAATTCCCACACGAACATCCCCAATCTTTGCTGGAAGGGCGAATCGCACGATGCCATCGGCCTTTTTCTTATCGCGTTTCATGGCTTCGATTATCGCCAACCGGTCAAGTGCGGGTGGAATTATGGTTGGTAAGTCTAGATTTTGCAAGACCCTTGAAATATCATCAGCTAACCCGGCTTTTGCTAAACCGATTTGCTCGGCAAATTGGGCTTCGAGTGCCATGCCAATGGCGATAGCTTCTCCGTGACGTATTTTGAATCCTGATACCAATTCCACACCATGGCCTACGGTGTGCCCGTAATTCAATGCCGCACGGATACCTTTTTCATAAGGGTCTTCCTCGATAATTCGGATCTTCACCGCCATTGCCCGACGAATCACTTCTTCTAGACTTCCGAAGTCTTGGAGACTTCGGAAGTCTGCGCATCTCTCTAATAATGCTGGATCGGAAATGACTCCATGCTTGACCACCTCGGCCATTCCGCTGGTGAATTCATCCTCTGGTAATGTACCCAAAACTTCAGGGTCAGCCAATACAAAACGCGGCGGGTAGAAAGCGCCGATCAAGTTCTTACCCTGGGGAAGATCTGCACCAGTCTTGCCGCCCAGGCTGGCGTCGACCATGGCCAAGAGCGTTGTTGGCACTGCCACCCATGGCACACCGCGTAAGAACGTCCCTGCGGCAAACCCAGCCAAATCTCCGACCACGCCGCCACCAAGAGCAACCACGGTGCTGCCGCGCTCGATTTTTGCGGATAAAAAAGCGTCCCAGAGCTTTGATACTGTTTCCAGGGATTTGTACTCTTCCCCTGCTTGAATTGTAATCCCGTGGGTTTCGAATCCTGAATTTGTGAGGGCAGTTGTTGCCCGGGCTAGATACAACTTCCCAACATTTTCGTCTGTGACTACGGCAATCGGTCCATGTAACCCGCGCTGTTTTAGCACTTCCCCTAATTGATCCAGCAAACCCGTCTGGACGCGCACATCGTAACCTGGGCTTTGATTGGTTGCCATACTTTGCAGGTGGAACATCCCAAGTTGTGTTTGAATCTCCCAGGCCACTGTTTCAGGTCTTTCATCAGCCGTATCAATCTGAAGCGGGAATGTAGCATAATGTTCTTCCCTTTCTGCCAATAAAGCGGACAAATTAGCTTCGGCATTGCCAGCCAACAAAGGGCGTTGATTTTCATCCGATTTCAAACGTTTCAAAAGAATTTCCGGGGGAGCGTGTAGCAAAATCACACATCCGTATGCATCGACAAGCTGGCGACTCTCAGGATCGAGTAATGCTCCACCTCCCAGTGCTACGACTTGTTCCTTGGTTTCCAAAACATCTTGCAATGCCCGCTGCTCTTTTTCTCTAAAGCTGGTTTCTCCCTCCTTGGCAAAAATCTCCGGGATCGACATCCCGCATTGGGCTTCAATTTTCTGATCAAGATCAATGAAGGGTAGCTGTAATTTCTCAGCCAGTATTTTCCCAACACCGCTTTTCCCAGCACCAGATGGACCGTATAGGAATACTGAATGCTGATTACCGGCAACTGTCAACTGCTTCATTCCGGCCACCATGTTTTTGGAACGTTATCCATTGTGAGATCATCAATGCGTGCTTGCCGAAGTGCCACAAATCGTGGAAGCAGTTCATCCAGCGAGTCGCCACCAAGTTTTTCGAGCAGGGCATCTGCTAATACAAAGGCCACCACAGCTTCGATGATGGGCACTGCCCTAGGGACCGGACAAAAATCAGAGCGTTCATATTGGGTGGGAGTCTCCTCGCCCGTGGCCAGGTCAACGGTTTGCTGGGGAGTAAGCGTGGTAGCGATGGGCTTCATTGCAGAGCGAATGATCAGTGGTTGACCATTACTGATCCCGCCTTCGATTCCACCTGCACGATTAGTAGGTCGGAGTAAATCTTTGGACGTAGATATACGCAGATTTTCGCTGATTTTCTCATCCGTGGAATCCGTGTCGATCGGTGTACCATTTTTAATCCTAATTGCATCATGGACTTGTGTGCCAGGCAAACGAGTGTTCTCGAATGCGGGACCGAACTCGACTCCTTTGATAGCTTGCACGCCCAACACGGCTGCTCCTAGGCGAGCTTCTAATTTTCGATCCCAATGAACATGAGATCCCAGGCCAATGGGCAAGTTGAGTGCCACAGTCTCAATAACACCGCCGAGGGTATCTTTGGCTTCGATGGTCTCTCGAATGTGCTGGCGGAAATCTTCAGCAGCTTTTGTGTCAGGGCAACGTACATCATTGTGTTCTGCGAGTTCGAATCTTTCAGCCAGTGGAATCTCACTCAAGTCAGCCGCAACTCCGCCAATTTCAGACACATACCCACCGACTTGAATATCAAATTGTTCCAGGAATTGCTTGCATATGGCACCTACGGCGACGCGAGCAGCCGTCTCACGGGCAGAAGCGCGTTCTAATGATGGGCGCAGATCACGGTAGCCGTATTTGACCGCCGCCGTCAAGTCAGCATGACCTGGACGAGGCGTTGTGAAAGGCTCGATTTCTTTTCCATGCCAGCGATCGTGGTTGAGATTGGTTATTTGTAAGGCTATAGGTGAGCCTATCGTTATACCCCCCATTAAACCACTGGATATCTCAACTTTATCTTGCTCAAGTTTCATTCGTGGACCTGCGCCGTAACCTCGCTGTCGGCGGGCTAATTCATAGTTGATCTTCTCGATATCCAGGACTAATCCTGCGGGGAATCCTTCAAGAATGGCAGTCAGATTTGGGCCGTGAGATTCTCCAGCTGTGAGAAAACGTAGTCGACTTGTTATCATAGTTTATCCATTAGAGCGAAGCTAGGAGAAAGCTAATTCGCTCTCTGCTATCCGCTCCATGCTTGAATTCTCTCCATGGCATCATTTATTCGTTCAATAGGCTGAACCAGTGAAATTCGTACATAGCCTTCACCGAGAGATCCGAAGACTGTCCCGGGCGCTAAAGCTACATGAGCCTCTTCTAGCAGCTGCAGCACGAATTGATCCGAGGGTACTTCATCACACAACGGACACCATACATAGAGAGATGCCTGAGGGACCTTAGGGCTGAAATTCATTTCACGCAAAGCTGCTATCACCACATCCCGTCGTTTCTGGTAGATGGCGTTGCGTTGAGCCAACCAGGACTGATCTCCCGTCAACGCAGACACAGATGCCTCAGTTATTGGCAGAAAATGACCGCTGTCGGCATGGGTTTTGATATTGAGCAGCGCAGCCAAAGTTTCGGCATGGCCAACAGCGACCCCAGATCGCCATCCGGCCATGTTATAAGATTTTGAGAGGGTATTAAACTCAATGGCGATACCCTTTGCTCCGGGCACTTGCAACACGCTGGGGGGGCGATAGCCCTCATATGAAACTTGCGTGTAGGCAGCATCATGGCAGAGCAGGATATCGAAACGCCGACAGAATTCTACTGCCTTAACGAAGAAATCCATTGGGGCTATTGCGGCCGTGGGGTTGTTTGGGTAGTTTAGCCACAGAATTTTTGCTCGCTGAGCGATATGCTGAGGAATTGCTGATAGGTCAGGCAAAAAGTCATTTTCAGCAAGCAACGGGATCATAAAGGGCTCCGCTCCCGCGAACAGGGCTCCCTGGGCATACGTTTGGTAACCTGGATCAGGAACCAGGGCAAAATCGCCGGGTTGGAGCAATACCAGGGAGAGATGAAAAACGCCCTCTTTGGATCCCAATAGGGGTAGGATTTCTATTTCAGGATCGAGATCTACGCCAAAGACACGATCATATATCTCAGCCCAAGCTTCTCGAAGAGCAATTGTTCCGCGATGAGATTGGTAACCATGGCTATCAGAGCGGGAAGCCCCTCTATTGAGTGCTTCAATAATTTGCGGTTCTGGAGCTAGATCAGGTGACCCAATATCAAGTCGAATCACATCTGTGCCTGAAGAGTTTAGTTCAGCAACCCGTTCGTTAAGAATGGCGAAAAAATTCGGTTTGAGTGTGTTGGTTTGTCGGGCAGTTTGGGATTTCATGGTTTCCCCTCTACGGCTTCTTGCATTGCCTCACGTGGAGCTTCCAAGCCTGTCCATCGCTCGAAGGCCAATGCAGCTTGCTCAATCAGCATCCCAAGCCCCGTCATGGCGGGCAGCCCAGCAGCTTTGGCTTGCTTCACGAGCAGTGTCTCGCCTGGATTGTAGACAAGGTCGTAGATGGCCGCTTTTCCAGGGAAGGGTGTTCCATCTGGCCACGGGGATGCATTGACATTTGGATGCATGCCTACCGGGGTGGTATTGACTATCAGTGAACAGCGGATAGTGGACAGTGGACAGTTTTTAAATTCAGTTACTGATAAGCGATCACTGAAAACTGAATACTGATCTCTGATCTCAAGTGCTTGTTCAAGCCGTCGGGCTGCAATGGTGATGGAGTAGCCGTTTGTTAAAAGTGCAAACGCCACAGCCCTTGCACTTCCTCCTGCGCCTAATATCAGAGAACGTCGACTGGCTCCCTGCTCCCCGCTAAATGCTAACTGCTGTAAGTCAGTCCAGAACCCCGGTGCATCGGTGTTGTCACCTAACAGGAGATCCCCTTTTCGGTATATGGTATTGACGGCGCCGATAGATTTCGCGGCGGGCGTCAGGTCATCAAGGAGGGGGATGACGTTTTGTTTATGCGGAATAGTGACATTCAGACCGTGCATCTTTCCATCCCTGACTTGCTTTAACAGCGCATCAAGTTCAAGATATCCATCAGGGAGAGGGGGGATAAGGTAAAGGTGATATTCTCCTTCCAAATCCATGGATTGCAACGCGGCATTATGGAGTTTTGGAGAGATGCTGTGCCCCAAGGGGTATCCAATGAGACCAAGGGATAAATGCTTGGACGTTGGACGTTGAACATTGGACGAGTTGATCATCCCAGCTGCTCCAAAGTATCAAAGAAATTAGGGAACGTTTTTGCTACGCATCCCGGGTTTTCAATTTCAATCCCCGGAGTGCGCAACCCGATCAAGGAGAAGGCCATGGCAATGCGGTGATCGTCATAAGTGTGAATGGCCGCAGCCCTAAAGCTCTCGGTTGGGAAAATGGTCATGCCATCGGATTTTTCTTCAACTTGTACACCCAATCTGCGAAGTTCGCTGCAGGTGGCGGCAACTCGATCAGTCTCTTTGAGGCGCGACGACGTAATCCCACGTATCCGGGTGGGCGTCTCAGCGAAAGGAGCGATGGCGGCTAAGGTCATGGATGTGTCAGAAATATCGGACATATCGATATCGATGCCGCGCAGTTGATTGGAACCATTGACCCGAATGACATTTTCAGAGGCGGTTACGGTGCAACCCATTTCTTCTAGTATCCAAAGAAAGGCAATATCCCCCTGGCGAACATCGCGGGACAAGTTAGAAACTTCTACCCACCCGCCGCAGATCGCGGGTGCCGCGAAGAAGTAAGACGCTGCTGAGGCATCACTTTCAATGGCATACTCTCCCAAGGCCTGGTAACGTTGTTGTGTGATGTGAAAATTTTTATAACCCTCTCGATTAACCTCAATGCCAAAGTCTTTCATCACCCCTAGAGTCAGATCAATATAGGGTTTTGAGTTGAGCTGCCCTTCGACTTCAATTTCGATTGGCTGCTGCGCATAAGGGGCAATCATCAACAGCCCACTGAGAAATTGGCTGCTGACATCGCCGCGAATGGATGTTTTCCCCCCTGGCAATCCACTGGCAGATATATAGACCGGTGGACAGCCAGACCGGGTTTCGACCTGGGCACCCAAGCGGTTTAGCGAAGAAACTAAGTGGGCGATGGGGCGCTGCCGCATGCGCTTCACCCCTTCAATGACGTAGTCGCCATGGCCTAGAGTCAGCATGGCGGTTAGAAATCTCGCTGCCGTTCCAGCGTTGCCGATCATGAGATTGGCTTTCGGGTTGGGAATCTGTCCGCCAAGGCCCTCGACAGTAATTGATTTTGCATCAGGATCAAGGTGAATGTTATAGCCTAGTTTGCTGAGAGCACCTGCGAAGAAATGTGAGTCATCTGAGAAGAGCGCATTTTGTAACGTGGTCTCACCCTCTGCCAGGGCAGCGATCAGCAAGGCGCGATTTGTGTGGCTTTTTGATCCCGGAACTTCGACGCGGCTGGCTAAGGGATGCGATATTGGGGCAATGGCTATCTTTGGGGTGTTGGAC
The DNA here is from genome assembly GCA_964419495.1 of uncultured Anaerolineales bacterium. GTDB lineage: Bacteria > Chloroflexota > Anaerolineae > Anaerolineales > UBA11858 > NIOZ-UU35. Next base: position 15,333 of record CAYQQX010000067.1, on the reverse strand, counting down.
AAACTCATTTGCGCCTCTCAGGCCTGAAGTAATGCCTTGTGATCCGCACCAAGGTCAAGGTTATTCTTTAGGGCATCGTAATCGCCTCGAGCTAGACAATCCTCGAGATCATCCAAATGTGAACGAAAACGAGTGATCGCTTCAAGAATTTGTGGCCGGTTTGATTCCATAATCGGTAAGATAACTGAAGATGGACTGCTTGCCAGACGCGATGTACTACGAAAACCGGGACCGACGAGATGCGAGGCCTCAGCGTCGGTGCTCAGCACCAGTGCAGTGGCTAAAAGATGAGGTAAATGACTGGTAGCAGCAACCCAGCTGTCATGGGTTTTCGGACCGACCCAGAGTGGAAATGCTCCGAGGGCATAGGCCAGTTGATCGGCGGTTTCGCGAGCGCGCTCTGTAGTGCGCGGCAGTGGCGTAAAAGCAAAAGGGGCATCTTGAAAAAGATGTTCATCAGCGTGAGCGAGCCCGCCGATGGCCTTACCGCACATGGGATGTCCGCCAATGGGCTCAAAACGGGCAGGTAGTTCGTTGAGCGCCTGACATATTTGAGACTTAGTCGATCCGATATCAATAACCACGGCCGATTCAGGTGTAAGGTTGGGGAGGCGCGGGATATATTCTAAGATCACGCCTACCGGCGCGGCTAATATGATGATATCGGCCTGGGGCAGGATTTCAGCGGCAGTGTCAGAAATGCGATCGACAACTTTGCTCTCGAGCACCAAATTGTGCGTTGTGGTATCCGGGTCAACTGCCAGCAGGGTTTGGCAGCGGCCGCGCAAACCCATTGCTAACGATCCGCCCATTAAACCAAGCCCAACGATTGCGATCCGAGTGTTGGCAAAAAAATCTGGATCATCCATGATGGTTGTTTATTGAGCGACCTTCAGACTTGGCTGCGGACTAAGTTGTCGACCTGTGGCTTCGGCGATGGCTTTGACCTGGGTGACCAGTTCGGCGAAGCGTTCGGGTTTGAGTGATTGGCCGCCATCGGATAGCGCTTCGTCGGGGTTAGGGTGAACTTCGACGATCAACCCATCCGCTCCTGCGGCAATGCCGGCGCGAGCGATGGAATTGACATACTCCCAATGTCCGGTGCCGTGGCTGGGATCAAGAATTACGGGTAAGTGAGTTTGAGATTTGAGCACCGGAATGGCGTTGATGTCAGTAGTGTTGCGGGTAGCGGTCTCGAAGGTACGAATACCACGTTCGCAAAGCATGACGCGTTCATTGTCGTGGGAAAGGATATATTCGGCCGCCATTAGCAAATCCTCGATCGTGGCGCTCATGCCGCGTTTGAGCAGTACGGGATGGCAGCTTTCTCCTACTGCGTGCAGCAGGGCATAGTTCTGCATATTGCGTGCACCAATTTGCATCACGTCAGCGTACTTTGAAACTAACGGCACCTGCTCAGGTGACATAACCTCGGTGATGATGGGTAGACCGGTCTGCTCACGGGCTTCTGCCAGCATCTCAAGACCATTTTCTCCTAAGCCTTGGAATGAGTATGGCGAAGTGCGTGGTTTGAAAGCACCACCCCGAAGAGCGTGTCCGCCCGCCTCACGCACAGCGTGAGCAGAATCGATGATCTGATCTCGGCTTTCTACTGAGCAAGGCCCAGCAATGATGATGACTTCACCCGCGGAGACATTCAAGCCGTCTAAAGGGAAGACTGAGTCTTCAGGATGAAATTCTCGCGAAGCCAGTTTGTAGGATCGTGAAATTGGCACCACGCGGTCGACTCCGGCCATTAGAATGTAGGGGTCGCGATTGATAGGACGTCCATCTCCAATAGCGCCGATTACGGTTCTTTCAGCGCCGCGGGAGATATGTGCTCGCAAGCCCTCTTCTTCGACACGAGCGACCACGGTGGCGATTTGGGCTTGGGTTGCCTCGGTTCTCATTATGATCATCACGGTTTTCTCTCCTTAGTAACGCACGCCAGAGGCGGGCCTTTGACCAGGTGCGAAGGTGCAAAGTGTCGCAGAGATTAAAAATTCTTTGCGACTTTGCTGCTCTGCGTCCTTGCGTTAGATTTAATTTTCTTCAATTGACTATTACCAAGATCTGGGCGCAACTTGGTAGCTTCTCCCAGATAGATATGAATAATTTCTGATTGGTTGAGTTCAGTATTCCAGTGGAGCAGGACTCGGATGCAGTTGGGCAGACTCCCTGGGACAGGAATTTCACGTGCGCACATCAAGGGTGTCTCAGTCCATCCAAGCAGACGGGCTGCTTTGGCTGGATAGGCGGCATTTAAGTCATCGGTGACGGTGAACAAGGCGCTGGCGATGTCTTCGGGCCTCAAAGAGAGGTTGGCATCCTGGATGGCTTCCAATAATTCGCGCGTGGCGGACAGGATAGCTTCTTCCTGATTGGCTGTCACTACAGTGGCGCCGCGAATTCCTCGGACTGGCATTTCAATCTCCTTTTGCCCCGTATCGGGGGGAACAAAAAAAGCGAGGCCGTTGGGCCTCGCTTTTCAGTTGACAATTGTAATTACTCAGTCTACTTAAGCACCACCAACGGCGTCCTTGGGTTGGGAGCCGTAAAAATAGTAGTAGCTAAAAAAGCGAACTGAGTTTCTGTTGATCATATTGGGCCGAATTCTAAGTGCATGTGGGGAATGTGTCAAGGGAAAGAACCGGGGATAAACAGTGATGAAAATTAGCAGATGGTTTATCCTATTTATCTCTCTGGTTCTTATTCATAAGCCAAAACTTCCCTTATTGTAAGGCTGGCTGCATTGCGGGTGGGTAAGATGCTAGCGACAACTGAAAGCACCAATGGATAGCATTTTTTGACCCGCCGAACATTGCACCGTTGTGGCGCATGGGAATTGTTATCCAGGCTACCTACGATTACTGAACGCATCAGAGCTTTCAGGCATATCCCAACAAATGAACTCGCCAATGAACAATATCGTCTCCGTAAACATGACCAACGCTTCCGGCTTCACACTCGCTCTTCTCGCCAAGTTGATGCTCAATTCACACCCTTACGCCAACTTTGGCATTCCCTGCCTACTTCTACAGGGTGACTTTTACTCTACTGCTTTTAAAGGTTTAATAAACGGCCTTTTCTGGTTTGACGAGTCCGATTGCGCGCAACCCTGCGATCACACCGCCACCGATAACCATGCCTATTATCGAGCGCATTAGATTCTCGAATGGGATCAGAGGAATCAGCATGATAAATACTTCCTCGGTCCAGTTGAACATGTGATAGGTAATGGCTGCCAGGCAAGCGTGAGTAAGACCGAAAACGGTCCAGGTGCCTAAACCCAGGCCGGCAAGAACCAGACCCCATTTCTCGCTGTTGATCCATTTGGTAAAAAGTGTTCGTGTTGGCAGCGCAAAAAGGATCAGAGCGGACCAATCGACAAAGGAATTAGCTATTGCTGGCCATACACCAACCCCATTGATGAAAATGGCGCGACCAATGAAATATAGGAAAGAAAACAATGCATACAGCCAAATCCAAAACCACCAGCCCTTGCGCTTTATGCCCAGTACCATCGTGCCTGCGGCGAACGATGTGATCACGGAACCCCAAATACGGATGAAAGGAATACCCGCAGTATGCGGAGCCAGGAAAATGCCGATCAAAGCACCAATCCCCGATGAAATTGCTCCAGCAATGGGACCAAGCACCCAGCCCACCAAGCCGAGTACCCCTTGGCTCATGGGGAAGCTGCCACCAATTGCCAGAATGGCAGACATGGGGAAGAAAGATAGCGCAACTACGACAGCGGCTAGGACTACCATATAGGACAATGGTGCCCCATCGATCGTGGTACCCCCTAGGAAGTTGACCTTCCGCTCTTCCCCTACAGGCTTGTTTTCAGACATAAAGATCCTCCAAAAATAATTTGAATTATGTCGCAGGATTGTATCATTATTCCTATTATAAAGTTAAGCCATATAAGGGGGTTCTATGGGAATTCCCGTGAGAGACCTCACATTTGGGGGTAGGGGGCATGCTCCGCACGCCCCTACCCCCAAATGTGGACCCTTGCCACGGCGATTCCTAGAGATCCTATAAGGGATCTCAGGTAATCTCAGTGGTTTTACTCAAAGGGGATTGCCAAATCCCCGCAATATCAATCTGCCATCGAAGACTGGGCTTATGTGATTAAACAATACCCCGAATATGCTCAGGCGTATTACAGCACAGGCAATCTCGGGGCGTGGTAAAAAACTGGTGTTTTACAAAATCCAGTACAATTTGAGTCATTCTGAACGCAGCGCAGCGAAGAGAAGAATCCCTGAAACCGAGCGATTAACAAGCAAAGTCAGATACCCGGGATTCCTCGCTGCGCTCGGAATGACAGTTGGGACGTTTGTGTACGCCTAATAGTGAACACCATGATAGTCACCACCCCCCTATCTCAGCTACTGGAATGAACGATCTCACGATGTTATAATCTGCGGCGTGTAAGACCAAAAGAAAGGTAATCAATAGATGAATTTACACCCGCTCATACGGGGTTGCTTGATTTAATGGTATGTGTAACGGGGAGACATAATCTACTGAAGGTATTTGTTGGAGGAAACCCTATGGTTATCGAACGTGAAGGCTTGATCCAATTTGGTGGCAAGGATGCCACTGTGGTCGGGCCCGATATTGAAGTTGGTGACAAAGCACAAGATTTCGAGGTTCATGCGCAGGACTGGTCGTCTTTTAGGGGTTTGCACGCGACGCAAGGAAAAGTACGAATTATCGCCGCAGCGCCATCTTTAGAAACCGCTGTTTGCGACCGTGAGACACGCCGTTTCAATGAGGAAGCGGCTGCTCTGTCGGACGATGTGGTGATTCTTGTGATTACTGCCGATCTGCCCTTTACGCAGAAGCGTTGGTGTGGGGCGGCAGGGATTGATCAGGTGCTCGTTCTATCTGATCACAAAGATGTTGATTTTGGTGCCAAGTATGGCTGCCTTCTCAAAGATCAGCGAATATTGCGCCGAGCTGTTTTTGTAGTCGACAAAGATGACCGGGTTGTTTATGTAGAATATATGCCTGCTCTAGGAGAAGAACCGGATTACGAAGAAGTATTGAAGGTCGCAAAATCGGCACTTTAAGTAGGATTTGGTTTTGTTGGAGTGTTTTAAAATGAAAGATATTGATCTAAAAGCTGATAAATCACCCAAATGGTTTGCTGCAAACGATCCCGAGGGAGGGGCAAGCCATTTTCATTTTCGTGTTGGTCCTCGTTCGAGAATTTGGACCCCACCCACAGACGTTTATGAAACTGATGATTTTGTAATTGTAAGAGTCGAAGTGGCGGGCATGGAAAATGGTGAATTTGCCATTTCTCTAGAAAATCAAATACTTACTGTTCAAGGGGCGCGTTTTGACCCACCAGAGCGTAGAGCATACCATCAAATGGAAATCCGCTTTGGCGAATTTATTTCCCAGGTTGGGCTGCATTGGGCTGTTGATCAAGATAAGATCGATGCAAAATATGAAGATGGCTTTTTGCGAATTACCCTGCCGAAAACGAAACCACACCAAGTAGAGATTGAGGAGTAATCGATAATGCCTGCATCTCGCTGGAACACTGATCTCATGGAACTTTTATCTTGGTTTGATGAAGACGACCTCACCCTCGAGGATTTTTTGCTCAGCCCCATCGTTACTCGCGTGGGCGGAGAAGAGGATGAGCTCGAAGGTGAAATCGATACCCTTCAGGAAAGCGATCAAATCCCTGATGTGCTGCCCATCCTTCCACTACGCGGATTGGTAGTTTATCCTGAGACGGCCGTCCCTCTAACGATTGGTCAGCCACGCTCGATTCGGCTGATTGATGACGTTGTCTCTGAAGATAACCGCCTGATTGGCCTCGTAGCCTCTCGTAAGCCCGAATTAGAATCTCCCGAACCAGAAGATCTTTACACTGTTGGAAGTGTGGCCACTGTACATCGCATGCTGCGTGCTCCCGATGGTACTATTCGCCTTTTGGTGCAAGGTATCTCGCGCTTTCGGTTGGGTGAATTCGTGCAGTCTGATCCTTATCTAAAGGCTCATGTAGAACTGATCCCTGAGATTGAAGAGGATGATCTCGAAGTAGAAGCTATGGCGCGCAACGCTCGTGATCAATTCGAGCGCATTGCTAATATGATCCCTTCCCTGCCGCGCGAATTGGTTGAGTCAGTGCTCTTGCTGGATGATCCACTGCAGACCGTCTACACCATAGCCAATTTTCAACGTATTGAATTGGAAAAGGCTCAAGAGCTTCTCGAATTGGACAAAGTTTCCGACAAACTTCAGAAGTTGATCTCTCTTCTCGCCCGCGAAGCGGAAGTGTTGGAAATTGGCCAGAAGATCCAAAATGAAGCCCGCTCGGAGATCGAAAAAGTTCAACGCGAATATTTCCTGCGTGAGCAGCTCAAGGCTATTCAGCGTGAACTTGGTGAAGGCGATGAGCAAACGGCTGAAGTCGATGAGTTTCGTGAGAAGATCGACGAGGCCCAGATGCCCGAAGAGGCCGATAAACAAGCACGCCGAGAATTGGATCGCATGTCGCGGCTTCCCTCAGCTGCTGCGGAATATGGCGTGATCCGCACTTACCTGGATTGGTTGGTGAGCCTGCCCTGGTCGAAGTCGACTGAGGACAATCTGGATATCGTCCACGCCCGTGAAGTGCTGGATGAAGATCATTTTGGCCTGGAAGATATCAAAGAGCGCATCTTGGAGTTCCTGGCTGTGCGCAAGCTGCGCCAAGAACGCTTTGAAGAATTCGCCCCCAAGGAAGGGGAGGCCCAAGATTACGGTGATGAGATTCGCCGTTTGCGTGAAGGTGTGATCTTGTGTTTTGTCGGCCCTCCTGGGGTCGGTAAGACTTCTCTGGGGCGTTCGATTGCCAGATCTCTGGAGCGGGAGTTTATTCGCATCTCTTTGGGTGGCGTTCGAGACGAGGCCGAAATTCGGGGGCATCGCCGCACGTACATTGGTGCGTTACCTGGGCGCATATTGCAAGCCATCCGCAGAGTGGAGTCTCATAACCCGGTCTTTATGCTAGATGAGATTGATAAGCTTTCACAGGGCTTCCAGGGTGACCCCGCTTCTGCCTTGTTGGAAGTGCTCGATCCCGAGCAGAATTCCGAATTCAGGGATCATTATTTGGAAGTGGCCTTTGATCTTTCCCAGGTGATGTTTATTACCACGGCCAACCGCTTGGACACCATCCCTCGGCCGCTGTTAGATCGCATGGAGGTCATCCAGCTTTCAGGGTACACAGAAGGCGAAAAGAAAGAAATCGCCAAGGGGTATCTGATCCCCAGGCAATTGCGTGAGAACAGTCTGCGCGAGAACGAAGTCAGCTTCACTGATGAAGGGCTGGAAGAGATCATTCGTTTCTATACTCGCGAAGCAGGTGTGCGCAATCTTGAACGTGAGATCGGTTCCGTTTGTCGCAAGGTAGTTACGCGCATTGCTGAGGGCACAGGCAATGGGGCAATTGAGATCACGCCGGAGCGCGTCAACGAATTTTTAGGGCGGCAAAAAATCCGTGATATGGAAGAAATTGCCCAACGCACTTCTCTTCCGGGTGTGGCGACAGGTCTTGCATGGACTCCCACAGGAGGAGATGTTCTTTTCATAGAAGCCACACAAATGCCTGGCGCAAAGGGCTTTCAGCTTACTGGATCCCTGGGCAACGTAATGAAGGAATCGGCAAAAGCCGCCCTGTCTTATGTCAGATCGCAAGCGGCAAATCTAGGTTTAGAAGAAGGGTTTTTCTCCGAAGCAGATTTCCATCTGCATATCCCGGCTGGCGCACAGCCCAAGGATGGTCCTTCTGCAGGCGTGACTATGGCCACGGCTATTGTTTCGTTAGTTTCAGGCAGACCAGTTCGCTCAGACGTGGGTATGACTGGCGAGATCACCCTGCGGGGCAAAGTCATGCCTGTGGGCGGGATCAAAGAAAAGGTCTTGGCTGCACATCGGGCAGGATTGAAGACGGTCTTATTGCCGAAACGCAACCAGGACGATTTAGAAGATCTGCCCGAAGAGGTTCGCGAGGCGATTGAGTTTGTGTTCTTGGATTGTGCTGATGATGCCCTTGAAGTTGCCCTGGAACCTGCGCTAAAGCCGGCGCCAAAACCCAAAAAGAAGCCTGTCAAAAAGGTTGCGGCGGCGAAAAAGAGTGCTGGGGCGAGAAAGACTGCGACGGTAAAAAAGACTGCGGCGTCAAAGAAGACAGCTGCGGCTAAAAAGACAGCTGCGGCTAAAAAGACAGCCGTGGCAAAAAAGGGCACCAAAAGTAAATGAGTTTGTCAGCAATACGAATCTGGAGCTACTATGCCTAGAGTGATGCTCATCGATGATGATTTCATTGTTCTAGATCTCTTGAAGACCCTGTTGGAGATGGAAGGTTATGAAGTGGTCGCTTTTTCTTTGAACGAAGATATCGTTGAATCTATCAAAAAAAATCAACCTGATGCTGTTTTGATGGATGTTTATTTGAGAACTTCCCCAGGTGGTGAAAGGGAAGGCTTAAATTTCTTGGCCCAGATTCGCGAAATTCCTGAACTTGCAAAGACAAAAGTGATCATGTCTTCGGGGATCAATCTGAATATCGAAAGTAAAGAAGCAGGCGCCGATGGATTTTTGCACAAACCCTATATGCCCGAAGAATTAATAGATTTAGTCAAACAGATTTTGCCATCTTAATTAAACTGTCTCATATGAATTTATATGAATCTCCAAAATATGTGTCACTGCGAGCGTGCCAACGGCAGGCCTACGGCCAGCGTGGCAGTCTCCAAAATAAGGGAGAGATTGCTCACCTGCACTTGGCACCGCAGGTGCAAGTGTCGACCCTTCCAGGGTCTCGCAATGACACAAATTCAAGTTTTGTGTGAGATGAATTACTTAATGGCAAAGAAATAATTAGAGTGAAATAGTGACGAAAAGACGTTCACGTACCACCATGAAGTGGTACACCATGGATTTGCATATTCATACACCAGCTTCGAGCGATTATCAACAGCCCAATACAAGCTTTCTTGATGTTCTTAACCGGGCAGAAGCTCGCGGCTTGGATTTATTAGCTATTACCGACCACAACACCGTGGCGGGTTACCGTAAGATGAACGAAGAAATCCAGCAGTTAGAAATGCTCAAGGATTTGAAGCGCCTGCTGCCGGAAGAAAAATCTCGCTTGGACGATTACCAGCGATTATTGAAAAAAGTGATGGTGCTGCCGGGATTTGAGTTTACGGCGACATTTGGTTTTCATATCTTGGCTGTATTTGCGCCAGATAAACCCTTGCGAGAGATTGAGCACATCTTATTAGATTTGAATATTCCCGCTGACCAACTCGATGAGGGTTCTGTGACTGTAGGGGCCAGCGCGGACGTATTGACCGCCTACGAAAAGATCAATGCTGCGGGCGGGTTGGCTATCGCCGCACATGCTAATTCCAATAATGGTGTTGCAATGCGCGGTTTCCGATTCGGAGGCCAGACGAAGATTGCCTATACCCAAGACCCCAACCTACACGCGCTAGAAGTGACTGACCTTGATCGTAAAGGACGGCACAGCACAGCGGGCTTTTTCAGCGGCACGAAACCTGAATACCCTCGGCGGATGCATTGCATCCAGGGCTCTGATGCTCACCGAGTAGAGACGGATTCATCTCGTCGGAAGAATCTTGGCGTGGGCGACCGGGCTACTGACGTTCGCTTGCCAGAATTATCATTTGAGGCGTTGAAGAATCTCTTCTTGGGAAATGACTTTGCACGAACCCGCCCACATCGTCAAAAAGCCGAACCCGCTTTCAACTTCATTCAAGCGGCACACGAAGAAGGTGCAAATATCGTGCAAGATTTTCATGAAAGCATGACTGTACGCGGCGGAAAACTCTACGCCATCATTGCCGATATCTGCGCTTTTGCCAATACCAATGGCGGCACCATTTATATTGGCATGAATCGCGATCCAAAGCGCGCCATTGTCGGCGTGACCTCAAAAAACCAGGATATTGCCAAACTAGAAAAAGAGATCAGCGACCGCATCAGCCCAGAGTTGACATGCAGCCTGGACGCGCATAAGTTCCGCAGCAAAGATATTATCCGTGTACTGATCCCACGTGGCGACGACCCCCCTTACGCCGTGGATGAGAGCAAGATTTACTTGCGAACTGAGGCTGAGACCGGCATGGCTGTGCGCGATGAGATCGTCGGGTTAGTGCTGCGCGGTAAACCACTGCATGCACAAGATGTTTCCCCTGGTCAGCCAGAAGGCATTAGAGAACCGCTTCCCGTCCCTGCAGGTGGTTCTGATGTTGAAAAAGAGAAAGACGCAGCTCCGCGCACAGGTGTAGAAGTTGTCACCGTTGAAGAACGCCAGGGCGTGCGCTATTACACTGTTCGAGATCTGCGCAATAATAACGTGGTTAAGAATGTGACCCGAAAATCAGCCCGCAAATTGTGGCATTATGCTGTTACTAACTATGATAAGGTTTCTGGAAAACCCCAAGGGATCAAGTGGCAAGGCGATTTGAGCGTTATAAACGAGCAAAAGATTGGTAACTTCAGCCGCTTTGATTTGGTGCAGCGGGATGCCAAGGGAAATTACCGCTTCTACTTTGGCGTTACCGAAGATGGACTGGACGAAAAATGGCGGAAGGTCGTGGGTATTAGCGAGGATTGAACGTGGACCTGCGATTTGCCATCCTGACAGTTTCGGATCGATCATCACGAGGCGAACGCCCCGACGCATCGGGGCCAGTACTCAAAGAGAAGGTTCTTGCTCAGGGTTGGCAGGTTTTAAGGGATGATATCGTCCCTGACGATCTCTTAGTTCTGAAAGATATCCTTGCTCAATGGGCGGATGGAAGGGAATTTGATGTGATCCTGACTACCGGAGGTACGGGATTCGCCCCCAGGGATGTTACCCCAGAAGCAACCAAGGCAGTTGTTCAGCGCTTTGCGCCAGGTATGGGAGAAGCTATGCGGGCAGAAAGTTTGAAAATCACGCCCCACGCCATGCTTTCACGGGGGATTGCCGGAATTCGCGACCGCACATTGATCATTAACTTGCCCGGCAGTCCCAAAGCTGCCCTTGAAAACCTGGATGTGGTAATTCCTGTGCTGCCCCATGCGGTAGAGTTGTTGCGAGAAGATGCACATGCAGAATCCGGACATCAATTCTAAGAAACTCGTCTCACAAGAAATCCAAATAGTTTGTCATTGCGAACGAAGTGAAGCAATCCCCACCTTTTATGGGGAGACTGCCACACTTCGCTCGCAGTGACATCAAAATAGTTACTTTTGATATGAAACACTGAGTCAAACGCTTCTCTCTAGGTTAATTTCGTCAGCCCCCAAGGTTCCTTGGGGGCTGACTTACAAAGGAGGAGATAAGACTTCCGGTTTTTACATGCTCACCTTGGGTAATTGTTCCAGGGCTTCTTCTATGGCATCCTCGGGGTATTCATAGTTCTTCAATTGGCTGCCCAAATAGGCCTGATAAGCTGAAAGATCGAAGTGGCCATGTCCTGATAGGTTGAAAAGTATGACTCTCTTTTCTCCCTTTTCTTTGGCATCCAACGCTTCGTCGATAGCCACACGCACTGCGTGTGATGTCTCTGGTGCTGGGACAATGCCTTCGGTTTGAGCGAACAAAACCGCGGCCTCGAAGGTGTCTAATTGTGGGGTGGATACCGCCTCGATGTATCCAGCATCGTAGAGCGCGCAAATGCTGGGTGCCATACCGTGATAGCGCAAGCCGCCGGCGTGAATGGGTGGCGGTACGAATGTGTGACCCAATGTGAACATCTTGACAATGGGCGCCATTTTGGCCGTGTCACCGTAATCGAAAGCATACGGACCTTTGGTCAATGTGGGGGTAGCAGCTGGCTCTACGGCTACAAAGCGTGTGTCTTTGCCGTTAGTGAGATTTTCTCTTAAGAAAGGATAGGCAATTCCAGCAAAATTGGAGCCACCTCCTACACAGCCGATGACCACGTCTGGGTATTCGTCGGCCATGTCCATTTGTTTGATGGCTTCCTCGCCAATCACGCTTTGATGAGTCAATACGTGATTGAGCACAGAGCCTAAGCTGTATTTCTTGGCACCTTCAGACGTGGCAGCAACCTCCACGGCTTCGGAGATGGCGATGCCCAATGAGCCTGGGCTATCAGGATTATCTGCCAGGACAGATTGGCCATATTGAGTTTTGTCCGTTGGACTGGCAAATACTTCGGCGCCGTAAGTTTCCATCAGCACGCGCCGGTAAGGTTTCTGTTGGTAGGAAACTTTGACCATGTACACTTCTAGCGGCAGATCAAAGAAGTTGCAGGCTAGTGAAAGGGCAGAGCCCCATTGGCCCGCACCAGTTTCAGTGGTCAAGGCGCCTGTGCCGCCGACCTTGTTGTAAAATGCCTGAGGAATTGCCGTGTTAGGCTTGTGACTGCCCGAGGGCGAGACACCTTCATTTTTGAAGTAGATGTGTGCGGGAGTATCGAGCGCTTTCTCCAATCTGCGCGCCCGGATCAGGGGGGTAGGGCGCCAGAGTTTGTAAATCTCACGCACTTCTTCAGGGATGTCGATATAACGATCGGCGCTTACTTCCTGCATAATCAGATCCATGGGGAAGAGCACTGAAAGAAAATCGGGCGTGACTGGCTCTTTTGTTTGAGGGTGCAGCACTGGTGTTGGCGGAACAGGCGAATCAGCATTAATGTTGTACCAGGCTTTTGGGAGATCACTTTCATTGAGTTGGAATTTTGTTTGAGACATTTTTTTGCTCCTTTATTTATGAGTGGTGATGTGGGGTGCACTTTTTAGGAAGTGCGCCCCACATCACCACCGACTTTGATTAAACGAGTGCCAGGCCGCGCACGGGTTCGATCTCCCGTAGGGCTTTCGCATAGGCATAACTGGGCAAATCCATGGCTTCACGTACCATCAAGATGGTTTCTTGGGCTTCCTGACGCATACGATGAATCCCATGAGCGAGAATGTCATTGACCAAATCAGGATCACGCTCGAGCTGAGCCCGACGCTCCTGTATAGGTTCGAGGAATTCGTTGAGGGCGCGAACCAACTTCTTTTTGACTTCCACATCCCCCACTTTTCCGGCTCGATAGCGTTTTTTCATAAACTTCTCCTTTCGCCCCCCTCGGCCCCCCGGATTTCAGGGGGATGGGCGAAGGCCAGGGGGGGTAACAAAAAAGCCCTCGTCCACAAAGGGACGAGGGCCATAAGACTCCCGTGGTGCCACCCAATTTAGGCTGGAAGGTTAAACAAAAATCCCGTCGGTGATGCGACGGGAAAACTTGCGTTTGTCAGCCCTGATAAGGCCAGCCTCACTCGATGGGGTACGGCTGGTGAAAGCGATACCCTTTACCCTGATAACGGTGGCAACTCCGGCTCGGGTTACTGATCCAAAGCACCGCTTTGGCGTTCGCCCTGCAACTCTGAGGTCCATTCGGCGTCGACGTTCGGGCAAGGATCACACCATTTCCTTGCTCTCTGGGCCGTCGTTTCGGCGCCTACTCTTCCTCTTCACAGTTTTTCAATTCTATTAATGTTGGCGGAGTTTATACCTTAGCATATAAAGTTTGTCAAGTAATTTGTTGAAATCTACCCAAAAAGTATTAACAATTTTGTGATGAATTTCCCCAGAATTTATCATATTTGTGCTAAAATGTTTGTGCCGGGGTACTATTCTATGCAAGATTTTGTTTGCGGAGGAGAGTTTTATGGACGAAAAAGAAACCATGCTCAAACTGATGCGCTTCTGGCTATTTGGCACATTCATTATTCTATTCACAGCAGTAACAGTCTATGTAGGTGGGGCGCTGGGAACCGGCCTGGCAATTTTCAGTGAGTTGTATTTCTGGCTGGCAATTATTATCACAGCGGCTCTGTGTGTTTTGTGGTACTTCATTTACAAGTGGTATATCGACAGGAAAATGTAGTTTGGAAATTCCCCCCGGCCAAAACCTGACGAAGTAAAGAGCTCATACTTCGTCAGGTTTTTTTAAGCCAAAAGGCGTAATCATATACGCCATTTGGCTACTCCGGTGCAGGGGCACCGGAGAAAGCGCAAAAAAACCTTCACTCGTATAAATTGGAATCCTTCAAGTTAATTGGAAAACTTGCACATCAGAACAATTAAACCCTCGTTCTAATTAATCTCTTCAAGCACCTTCCGGGCAATGACCATTTTTTGCACTTCACTGGTGCCCTCACCAATGGTCATGGCGCGGGCGTCGCGGTAAAGTCGTTCCACTGGGTATTCGCGGCTGTAACCATAGGCGCCGTGTATCTGGATGGCATTGTAGGTGACGCGTTCGGCCATTTGGGTGGCGAATAATTTCCCCATCGCCCCCTCTTTGGTAAAGGGTTTGCCCTGATCTTTCAACCAGGCCGCGTGATATACCATTAGCCGAGCGGCGTGGATGTTGGTGCCGGCATCAGCCAGCATCCATTGCAGGGCTTGATGCTCAGAAATCTGCTTACCAAAAGATTGGCGTTCCTTGGCATAGCGGATGGCTTCTTCCAGGGCAGCCTGGGCAATGCCAACAGAGATTGCGCCGATACCAATGCGTCCGCCATCCAAAGTTTTGAGTGTCTGCTGTAAGCCGCACCCCACTTCTCCTAATAAGTTCTCTTTAGGAACGCGCACATTTTCATAGGTAATGCCATGCGCATGGCTGCTGCCCAACCCCATTTTCTTTTCATGGGGGGCAACATATAAACCGGCAGCATCTGTAGGGACAATGATCATGCTCATTGAATGCGAACCACCCGCGGGGTCGGTTCGTACCAATGTGGTGACGTAGTCGGCATTTCCAACATTTGTAATCCAGGCTTTAGAGCCATTGATGACCCACTCATCCCCCTCAAATTTGGCTTGAGTTTTGATGCCCTGGAGATCTGATCCTGCTCCCGGCTCGGTTAATCCCAAGGCAATTAATTTGCCATCACCGCTAACGGCATTGGGTAAGTATTTTTGTTTTTGTTCATGTGTGCCAAACATGGCTATGGGCGCGCAGCCCAATCCGGTATGGGCAGCGATGTTTAGTGCCGTGCCGCCATCCCCCCAACCCAACTCTTCGATAGCGATGGCCACGCTGACGGCATCTACCCCCGAGCCGCCATACGCCTCGGGAACAGTCATTCCCAAGAGGCCCAATGGGCCCATCTTCTGGATGGCGGGCCAATTGAGTTCTTCTTTTTCAGCGAATTCTGCTGCTTGTGGCTTTACTTCTTGGGCGATGAAGTCGTGGACGGCTTTTTTCCACATGCGCTGTTCTTCGTTGAGTTGAAAATACATTGGCATCTCCTTTAGAATAGAAACTAAGATCCTAA
>CAYQQX010000066.1:0-22344 GCA_964419495.1 uncultured Anaerolineales bacterium | reverse complement strand
GTGTTTGTTTTTCGTTAGCCCTTTATTTGATTTTCATGGCTTGGTAGTTACGATTCCCCAATAAAAAAACCGACTTCATTTTGAAGCCGGTTTTCGTGCAAATTCGCCAGAATATTAGAACATCTTCAAGACTGCTTTACTAGCCCATTGAAATAGTGGAACAGAGACGATGCTCAACACAACCGTGCCAACGGCTGTCAAACCCGTGGTCAAATTGAGCAAGAAGGGACTGCTGACTTCAGGATCACCATCGCGCATATACATGATGACCAACACGCGCAGGTAGTAGTAGGCGGAAATTAGAGAGGTCAACACACCAATGATTGCTAGCCAAATAAATCCGGCCTCTAGTACCGTACGGAAGAGGAAAAACTTACCTACAAATCCAAGGGTGGGGGGCACCCCTGTGAAAGAAAGCATGAATACCAGCATTGCAGCAGCCAGAGCGGGATACTTGCGTCCCAGTCCGGCGTAATCGTCCAGTTGTAAGCCTTTGCCTTCAGCTTTCTCTAAGGCAATGACTACTGCCCAGGCACCGAAATTTGTCACTGCATATGCAAGCAGATAAAACAGGGCGGCAGATACCGCACTTGGAGCTACATCTGCCTGGCCGAAAGTGACCAGCGCCATAAAGATATATCCGGCATGAGCGATACTGGAGTAGGCTAACATACGCTTAATGTTGCTCTGTGCGATAGCGACAATATTTCCAACAATCATCGTTAGGGCAGCCATGACCCACATGATGGGAACAATTTGCTCATACAAAGCGGGAAGTGCTGCAACAAACACGCGCAACAAAGCAGCGAACCCGGCCGCCTTTGCGCCTACAGCCATAAAAGCGGTCACCCCTGTTGGGGCACCCTGGTAGACATCAGGAGTCCACATTTGGAAGGGAACCACGGCAACTTTGAAACCAAATCCCACAATGATCAGTCCGGCACCAATTGTGAGCAGGGCAAGGTCAGCAGTGCCAACATTGATTGCGGCCATAATCTCGCCCAAAGCAGTTGAGCCGGTGGCCCCAAAGGCTAAGGCCACGCCGTAGACCACAAATCCACCGGCAAATGCCCCCAAAAGGAAGTATTTCAGGGCAGCTTCTTCAGAATCCAGCTTGGGTCTGGCGAAGCCTGCCAAAACGTAGAGCGGTATGGAGAGCAGCTCTAGGGCCAGGAAAACCACAATCAAGTCAGCTGCTGCGGACATCAGCATCATCCCACTGATTGAGAATAGCAGCAGGATGTAATACTCACCTCGGTCTAGGCCCATGCGTTTGTTATAGTCAAGGGCCAACGCAATTCCGGCAAGACCACTGATGATGAATAATACATTTAGGAATCCAGTAAAACCATCGATAACGATCATCCCGTTGAAACCCGTATAGGTTGTTCCCGACTGAACGATGGAAAATACCAGTGTCACGACCAAGCCTGCCGCAGCCAAAAGCGGAGTCAGCCAGGTGTTTTTCTTGGTGAACACATCCACCAGCAACAGAACACAACCCCAGGCAACCAGGATGATTATGGGAAGGATGGAGAGGAAATCAGTACTAGTCATAGAATCTCTCTATTATTGGACACGGATTATTCGGATTTGATGGATTTATAGTTTTATATCCGTGTTCATCCGCGTAATCCGTGTCCCATTAATTAATGCATCGCGACAGCCGCAGCCTGGACCGCAGCCACCAGCTTGTCAACTGCGGGGGCCATCAGGGCGAAGAAAGGCTTGGGGTACAGACCAATCCAAAAGATGAACACCAGGATCGGAACCAGGGTGATGATCTCACGAGCATTCAAGTCTCTGATGCTGTGACCATGTTTCTTGACCTCTTCGACAACGGAACCTTCAGGGCCGAGGAACATTTTCTGGAACATATATAGCATATAAACCGCAGCTAAAATTACACCGATGGCGGCAAGTCCAGCATACCAAGGGGTGCCGATGGCATCGGAGCCGAAGGCGCCCAGCAAAATCGTAAATTCACCCACAAATCCGTTCAAACCGGGCAACCCCATTGAAGACAAGGCCACGATCAGGGACAATGTACCAAACACAGGGGTCAGTTTCCACAAGCCACCATAGACGTCGAAGTCGCGGGTATGGGTCTGTTCATAAATCATTCCCACCAAAAGGAACAATGCGCCTGTGCTCAAGCCGTGATTGATCATCTGCAGGATACCACCTTGAATGCCTTGCGGATTGAGGGCGAAAAGACCCAGCATCACAAATCCCAGGTGACTGACCGAGGAATAGGCGACCAACTTCTTGATATCTTTTTGCGCATATGACACGGCTGCGCCGTAAATGATGCCGATTACGGCTAGCAGTGCCATCCAAGGAGCCAACTTTACTGCCGCAGCTGGGAAGAGCGGAATGTTGAAGCGAACAAAGCCGTAAGTACCCATTTTTAGCAATACGCCAGCCAGGATTACAGAACCCGCAGTTGGCGCTTCAACGTGGGCATCAGGGAGCCACGAGTGCAGCGGCCACATGGGCACTTTGATTGCAAAGGCTGCCGCAAAGGCCAGGAAGAGCCAAATTTGAATATTTGCAGGGATGCCACCCTTAGCGATCAGCTCGGGAACAGCAAATGTATCCTGGTAAATGCCCAGCCATAAGATGGCTAAGAGCATTAACAGGGATCCGGCCATCGTGTACAAGAAGAACTTGACCGCGGCGTACATGCGGTTGGGGCCGCCCCATATGCCGATCAGGAAATACATCGGTACCAGTGTGAATTCCCAGAAAATATAGAACAAGAACAAATCTTGTGACAGGAAGACACCGGTCATGCCCACTTCTAAGAGCAAGAAAAAGAGCATGAAATCTTTGACGCGCTCTTCGATTGCCGTCCAGGTCGAGAGAATGGAAATCGGGGTCAGGAAGGTGGTCAGCAGAACGAGCAAGATGCTCAATCCGTCCACGCCCATGTAGAAACTGATGTTCCATCCAGCCACCTGGATCCAGGGCAGATTGATCACCATTTGAAGCTCTGGGTCTTGGGCATTGAATTCGGCCAGCAGCCACATTGAGATGCCGAAGGTGATCAGGGAGGTGATCAATGCCGTCCATCTCAGTGTGTTCTTGCGGTCGGATTGGATGAAGAACAATGCCAATACGCCCAAGAGGGGGAAGAAAGTCACCAGGGTTAGGGGATTTAAAACTGGGTTCATAATTTATCCTCGTCCATCATTTTGACCGCTGAGACGCGGAGAGCGCTGAGTAATTTTGTAGGAGAAAGAAGCAAATAATAAAGATGTTGAGTTCTCTTACGTAATCAGGCTCTGCGTACTCTGTGTCTCCGCGGTGAGCAATTATTGCAAAATCAAATAACCTAAAATAACGATTACGCCAACAAATACTGATAGAGCGTAGTTGCGTACAAAACCGGTCTGGATACCGCGCATGCGCTGGGCAAGTTCTTTTGTCCCTGCGGCCAAGCCGTTGGCGAATCCGTCGATGCCGCGCTGATCGAACCAGGCATCTAGGAAAGTGCGACTAAACCAGTGGAAAGTCCCAGCGATGACTTTGTCGTGGAACCAGTCATGCCAAAAACGCCAATCGATGACGTCAGCGGTGAATTTGGAAATGGCAATATAGGGGTTCAAGATTACTGCCCAATAAAGCTCATCAATCCACCATTTATTTTCCATGCCCACGAAGATGGGGCCTAGAATTCGTTTGAGGGGGTCTGCCTGATCAAAGGTAACGGATTTGCGCCCGTAGATGAGCCAGGAGATTCCGATTGCGAGAAGGGCTAAAACGGTCGATGTGATAGCCACAGTCAGGTTAAATTCGCCGTGATGCAAGTGCAAATGGAATTTCTCATAGGTCATCTCCAACCAATGGGTGAAAGTTCCTACACCGGGGAGATTAAGCGCACCGCCCAAAATCGAAAGTGCTGCCAGAACCATCAAGGGGACGGTCATCACAGGAGGACTTTCTTCGGCGTGTTCAGCAGCTTCATGTTTGGGTTTGCCGTAGAAGACCATCCAGATTTGGCGACCCATGTAGAAGGCAGTGAAGAATGCGGCGATCGCCAGAAGAATATAAACGGTGAAATTCAGAGCAGTGGCTTCAGCCAAAATCTCATCTTTTGACCAAAAACCCGCGAAGGGGAATATTCCCGCCAACGCCAAAGAGCCGATTATGTAAAGCCAAAAAGTGACTGGCATGGGTTTGCGCATCCCGCCCATATTGCGCATATCGCCAGGGTCAAAGACTTCCTCATCATGATGGTCATCGTGACCATGATCGTCGTGATCGTGATGTCCATGGTGATGGCCGCGCTCGACGCCCAAGATCACTGATCCAGCTGAGAGGAAGAGCAACGCTTTGAAGAAGGCGTGGGTAACCAGGTGGAACATCCCAGCTACAAAGGCACCCATTCCGACGGCGGCAACCATAAAGCCAAGTTGAGATATGGTTGAATAGGCCAGTACTTTCTTGATGTCATATTGCCCGACTGCGATGGTTGCTGCAAATAAGGCCGTTGCTCCCCCGACGATAGCGACGATGCCCTGAGCTTGAGGTACCAACATATAGAGCGGAGCTGAACGAGCCACCAAATAAACACCCGCGGTGACCATGGTCGCGGCATGGATCAAGGCCGAAACTGGCGTAGGGCCGGCCATAGCATCTGGCAGCCAAACATAAAGCGGAATTTGCGCTGACTTACCGGCCACTCCCAGGAGCATGAAAAGGGTAATTGCTAGAATGACTCCGGGCTGATGCTCAGCAAGATGGTGTGCGGCTTCGAAAACGGTGTCAAACTGAACACTTTTGAAGGCCCAGAACATGATCATGCCAGCGATCAAGAAGCCAAAGTCTCCCACACGATTGGTGACGAAAGCTTTCTTGGCGGCCATGGCATTATCAGTGCTGGCCCTGGCCAAGGTGTCCATCTCGTACCAGAAACCAATCAGCAAGAAGGAGCAAAGACCAACACCTTCCCAACCGACGAAGAGCATCAGGTAATTATCCCCGCTGACCAGGATCATCATGGCCGCGATGAATAAGTTCAGGAAAACAAAGAAGCGGCGGAAACGACCGGGATCGTTCTTGAAGCGCACGTCTTCGTGCATATAGCCGATGGCATAGATATGGATCAGCGTGCCTACGCCGCCGACCACCATCATCATTGTTACCGAGAGTGTGTCTACGCGGAAGGCCCAATCGAGCTGGAGTTCACCGATGGTGATCCATTCAGCTAGTTGGATGGTAGCACCTTCATGGTGAGCGCGCAGCGAAAGCGCCAGCAGCACTGCAACAACAAACGTCAAGCCTGAGGCGGTGCTGGCTACTGTTCCGATCAATTTCTCGCTGAAGCGGCCACCGAAGATGATATTAATCAGCAGCCCAATCACCGGGAAGAAAACCAGCCAGGGTGCTAGATAGAAGAAATCAGGTCCACTTGTTACAACTTCACTTAGGAGCATAGCATTCTCCGATAAATAATTACGATTGATGATTGTTGGATTGACGATTTGATAATGCTTTCAATCCATAATCCAAAATCTAAAATCAAAACTCAGCCTTTTAGACTGCTCATCTGATCGACGTCGATGCTTTGTTTGGTGCGGAAGATAGCCACGATCAGCGCCAGGCCGACTGCCACTTCTGCGGCGGCTACCGTGATCACGAAAAAGACGAAAATTTGTCCGCTTATCGCTTCGTGTGCGCGGGCAAAGGCTACAAACGCAAGATTGGCAGCGTTGAGCATCAACTCGATCGACATAAAGATGATAATTGCATTCCGCCGGATCAGTACGCCAAGCGCACCGATGGCGAATAAGATTGCGGATAAACCCACATAATACGATACTGGGAGCATAGTGTTCTCCTAACGAATAACGATCGACGTTAGACGTTTTTCTTTTCCTGCCTGGTCAAAATGATTGCGCCAACCATGGCCACCAGCAGAAGGATCGAGGTTATTTCGAAAGGCAGCAGATATTCTTGGAATAATACTGTTCCAATCGAACTTGGGCTGCCAAATCCCTCGGGTAGATCTTTTATGGCGATGATCTCGTTGGCCTGGAAGAAAAGGATATAAAGGGTTTCAACGATCAACCCCAAACCGAGAATAATCGCCAAAGGACGCTGCCAGGCCAGAGTTCCACTCTTGCCAAGTTTCTCTGCGCCTAAGAGCATGATCACGAACAAGAAAAGCACCATGATCGCACCGGCGTATACAGCAACCTGGCTTACGGCAATAAATGCACCGCCCAGCATCAAGTAGAAGATTGCTACAGTGATGAAGTTGATGATCAAATAGACCGCAGAATACACGGCATTGCGGCTAAATAGCATTCCTAATGCAGAAGCCACAGAGATCAGGGCGAGAAAGATGAAGGTAATGAATTCAGGTGTCATAATCTGTTTCCAGTTGTCAGTTGACAGTAATCAGTATTCAGTTTTTCGTAACCTGATCACTGATCACTATATACTGGTTACTAATCTGTTGGATCTTCCATTTCCGGCACTGAGCGGGTGAATACTCCCGGCTCAACTTCCTGGGGGGTAGGTTTCCCATTTTCTGGCACGGGGACTAATAATCGCTCTTTTGTGTAAATTGCGTCATACCTGCTTGTAAAAGATAGCTCGTAGTTATCCTCGAGCGTAATTGCCTCTGTGGGGCAGGCATCCTCACAATATCCACAATAGATACAGCGCAGCATGTTGATCTCGTAGGTGCTGGCAAATCGTTCACCAGGTGAAAATCGTTCGTCATCCGTATTTTCGGCAGCTTCAACGAAGATTGCATCTGCGGGACAGGCTGCTGCGCATAGGGAGCATCCAATACATTTTTCCAGGCCATTCTCAAAGCGATTGAGAACGTGACGACCTCGGAAACGGGATTTAACCGGCCGTTTGACCTCCGGATATTGGATGGTCACCGGTTTTTCGAACATGGATTTGAAGGTGATCCACAATCCTTTTAGTAATTCTTGAACACGGGCTCTTTCTAAAAACGCCATGTGGTTTCTCCTGCGCGAGTGGGCGTAATCCATTCACCCGCTCGCCACGTCAGCGCATATTCGCTGACGTACGATTTTTCTAAAATTTATCCTCTAAATACCAGTATTACGGCTGTGATAAATACATTAGCCAGGGAGAGAGGTAACAAAATTTTCCAGCCAAAGGCCATCAGGCGGTCGTAACGGAAGCGGGGGAAAGTCGCCCGGATCCAAATGATGACGAAGAGCAGAATTATGATTTTGATGAAAAGAACCAGAGGTTCAATGGCCGGAGGAATGTCAATAAAAGGTATTCGGTAACCGCCTAAGAACAATGTCGCACCGATCGCTGCGATGGCGATCATTTTGATATATTCGGCCATGAAGAACAAGGCAAACTTCATTCCAGAGTATTCAGCATGATAACCAGCGGTGAGCTCTTGCTCTGCTTCAGGCATATCGAAGGGTGCGCGGTTAATTTCGGCTAACCCTGCCATCAAAAAGATGAAAAAGGCCAAAAACTGGGGAACGATATACCAGACCTTGCTCTGGGCTTCAACGATGTCAACCAGGCTCATCGAGCCGGCCAACATGATCGGACCAATGAAGGAAATGCCCAGGGCTAATTCGTAGCTGACCATCTGCGCAGAAGAGCGTAAACCGCCCAACAGCGCGTATTTGTTATTCGATGACCAGCCGGCGATCACAATGCCATACACAGCGATGGAAGCTACTGCAGTCAAGTAGAGCACGCCAACGTTGGCGTTAGATAGATACAGGTTGATCTCACGTCCGGCAATCATCACCTGGCGACCCCAAGGGATCACTGCCCAGATGATCAGCGCGGGCAGCACAGTGATGATCGGTGCCAACACGAACAAGACTTTGTCAGCTGTGGCGGGGATCAATTCCTGGTTGAAAATCAATTTGATGCCGTCGGCAACCGGCTGTAAAATGCCAAAGGGGCCAGCCCTGTTCGGTCCGATGCGCACCTGGATACGTGCTAATGCTCTGCGTTCGTAGAGGGTCAGGTATGCAAATCCAGTTACACCAAACAGAAGCAAAATTGCGGATTTGATCACCCATTCAATTATTAATGCTGGTTCCATAAATTACCTCTTAACTTGCTACGCCATCGCTGATTCAGCAATGCGGATTTCAAACTCGCTGGGCCCGTTGATGGAAATGCCCATGCTGCGAGGAACAAGAACGAAACCTTGCGGGACTTTTTCATCTTCAATAACGGTTGCGTTTGAAGTATCTCCACCGTTGATGCTGATCGCAACCATCATGCCATCTGTTGTTTTTAAAATATGCGAATCCTTGGGATTTACCAGGATATAAGGTTCAGGTAATCGGGGGTGCAGCACCTCTGAAGGTTCGATCATGGTTCCATGGTCATAAAGTACGGTGATAGGTACAGCGATGACTTTACCTTCCGAAAGACCCTTAAGACCTTTAGGGTCTGTGGAGACCCTAAAGGTCTCACTTTGTGTTGGTAACTGGATCCCTAAGCCTTGCTTGTTCTCATAGCCAGTCCCGCCATAATAAAGATCACCACGACCAACAATCGGCCATTGCTCGCTGACCTCAGCCAGTTTCTGATATGTGATCTCTTCATAGCCTGGAATTTCGGCACTGAGTTGTGGCATCACCAGAGATGGGAAGCGCCCTTTGAGTTCTACGCCAACTTTGGCGCCGATCTGAGCGGCGATGTCAAAATCTGGGCGTGTTTCGCCCTTGGGGAGCACAACCGGGTAGAAGCGCTGTACACGGCGTTCGCCCGAAGTTAAAGTGCCTTCGCGTTCGGTCTGAGCCTGAACAGGTAGAACTACATCAGCTAATTCGGCAGTCTTGGTCAAGAATAATTCTTGAACGACCACAAAATCAGCATTGGTGATTGCATCAGCAACCGAGGCATCATCGCCAACTGGATCTGCGCCTGCGATGTATAACACTTTAGCCTCAGATAAATCTGCGAGTGGGCGGAAACCCATATCCCAGGCACCCTGGGTGTTTGCACGTGGCCAGACAGCCACCAGACCATTGTTGGGTTTGCCAACTTGATTTGTTTCAGATAAAAGGTTGGCGCAAGCATTGGCCAATGCTTGTGAAGTTTCTAAACCAACGCCCTCGCTGCCGTAGAAGACAACCACGTTTTCAGCATCGGAGAGATCCACATTTGCAACGGTGTTTACTTCTTCGCCGTAGGCGTAGCGAACAATTTCTGTCGCATAGCGATCAATTTTCGTAGTCCGGGGGTTGGCTACAATCAACTTGGCACCGCGCTCGGCAGCTGCCTTGACCCTCAGCCACCAAACTGGAGCTTCTTCTTCCAAATCGCAGGCAATTACAACGATGGCATCGCCCTCGCCCAGATCACCCAGATCGGAACCTTTGTTCAATCCAACTTGAGCAACGAGATCACCACCAGCCATATAAGAATGTAAGCCTGCTTTTCCGCCGAGAAACTCGGTGAGTTTCTTGATGTTGAAAAGGTCTTCGTTGGGCAGGCGTCCGCTTACTAGGCTCAATAAACTTTCACCGGCGTCTTTGAATTGACCAGCAACCAAATCGAGAGCATCATCCCAGCTGGTGGGGACCAACTCTCCACCCTTGCGGATCAACGGTTGGGTCAGGCGTTCTTCACTTTCTGTGAAGTGATATGCGAAACGTCCTTTGTCACAGATCCACAACTCGTTGACTGACTCGTTCTGGCGGGGCATGGCCCGTTTGATGACGATATCACCGCCAGATTTAGCCTCACGGCGGGTGTTGTAAGTCATGTTGCAGCCCACAGGGCAGTGGGTGCAGACAGATGCGGCATGTTTGAGTTCCCAAGGGCGCGCGCCAAAGCGGAAATCCGCTGTGGTCAGGGCACCAACGGGGCAAATATCCGTGGTATTACCAGACCAATAAGAATCGAAACCGGGTTCTGAATTGGTGATGATGTCTGTCGCCCGGCCACGGTTGAAGAACTCCAGCACCGCGTCGTCCACAATTTCTTCCTGGAAGCGGATGCAGCGTGCACATTGGATGCAGCGCTCGCGGTCCAACCAGATCAGATCGCCCAGTGGGACGTTTTTGTCAAAGTGGATTTTGTCGTCGTAGATGAAGCGGCTTTCCCCTGGTCCATGCCCCATGGTTAGGTTCTGTAACGGACACTCGCCGCCTTTATCACAGATAGGGCAATCCAACGGATGCGAGGTGAGCAGCATTTCTACAATGTCTTGCCGTCCTTGCTGAACTTTCTCGGTCATACCCTTGACGACCATACCTTCGGAGACAGGTACCGTGCAAGCCGTATCGAGTTTCCACCCAAACTGAATCTTGGGAGAGCCATCCTCTTCGAGAATTGGTTCGCCGGTTTCGCGGTCAAACGCCGGGCGGCCGACATCCACCAAACACATGCGGCACATCCCTACGGGCTCCATCTTTGGATGATAGCAAAAGACAGGGATATCGATACCGATCTTCTTCGCAGCGTCGACAATCAATGTTCCTTCTGGAACAGTGACTTGCTTCCCGTCGATGGTTAATGTAACTTCTTTAGTCATAAAAACTCCACGAAAATCGTGTTGCTAACCGCAGAATTCTCTGCGGAATACTTCTAATTTTTCACCGCAATCTCAAAGTCTTGCGGAAAACGTTCGATGCCAGTCATCACAGCCTGGATTGAGAATTCACCCAATGCGCACAAACATTTGTTTTCGATTTGTTTGGCGACGCTATTGAGCAATTCAACATCGTTTTGAGACGCTTCGCCTTCATGGATGCGCTCAATGATGTGGCTCATCCAATAATTACCCTCACGACAGGGTGTACATTTGCCACAAGACTCATGCTTGAAGAAATGGATCGTCTTGTTGAGCACCCAATCGATGCTTACCGTATCATCAATCACGATAACCGATGCGGAACCCAAGTCTGCCTTCAACTCGCGTACCGAAGCATAATCCATAGGTGTGTCGAGGGCTTTATCGTCGGCGACGATCAATGCGGAAGAAGCGCCTGCGGCCATAATTGCTCGGACAGGGCGATCATCAATGATGCCTCCGCCGTGTTCGAAGATCAACTCGCGGAAAGTAGTCCCAAAAGGCAACTCATAATTCCCAGGCTTTTTGACCCGCCCCGAAAGGCTGAACACCTTGACTCCGGCTGTATCTTCTGTACCCAAAGATTTGTACCATTCTCCACCCTTGGTGATGATCAGCGGTACATTGGTGAGAGTCTCGACATTATTGACCACTGTGGGTTTGCCGTACAAGCCAAATGAAGGCGGGAAAGGGGGGCGCAGTCTTGGTTGGCCGCGCTTGCCTTCCATTGATTCCAACAGCGCGGTTTCTTCGCCGCAGATATAAGCGCCGGCACCTAAATGAGTGTAGATGCGCAGTGAATACTCTGTGCCGAACAGGTTGTCTCCAAGAAGACCAGCCTCTTCAAGTTCAGCGATCTTTTCGTCGAGAACGTGCGTTAATTCCCAGAATTCACCCCGACAGTAGACATAGGCCTCTGTTGCTCCCACGGCGAAAGATGCAATCGCCACACCCTCCAAAAATTGGAAGGGATTGCTTTCCATGATTTCGCGATCTTTGAAAGTGCCCGGTTCAGACTCATCAGCATTGGCAACCACATAGTGGGGCCAATTGTTATTGTCCATGAAGGACCATTTCACACCAGTGGGGAAGCCTGCGCCGCCTCGACCGCGCAATCCGGATGTTTTGACGATTTCAGTGACTTCGTCGGGTTTCATCGATCTAACGACTTTCTCAAAGGCCTCGAAGCCGCCGTTTTTCTTATAAACGCCCAGTTGGTTGATTTCAGGAATTTCCTTGTGTCGAAGGAGTACGTATTCGGCCATTATTTCTCCTCCTTCTTCCAAGTTTCGATCAATTCCATGGTGGCCTCGACCGTCATTTCTTCGTGATATTTCAACCCCTCTCCAGTCTGAACTTGGAACATGGGCGCTTTATCGCACGCTGCCAGACACATCACACCTTCGATGCTGACCAATCCATCCTCAGTGGTTTCGCCAACCTGGATGCCCAAGTTCTCACATAATTTTTCTAAGAACTCATCGGCACCCCGTAATGCGCAGGGCAGGTCATTGCAAACCTGGATGCGGTATTTTCCACCCTTCTCGTCATGGTACAGGGTATAGAAGCCAACTAAAGTGACCACTTCAGTTGGGGTCATTTCCAGAATTTCGGCGATCTCATTGATATCCTGTTTCGTCACATAGCCGTCTTCGCGCTGGGCGATATAAAGCAGCGACATCACTGCAGAGCGCTTTTGATCTGGGGGATATTTTGCGATAATTTTTTCGATATCGCTGGAGTATTTTTCTGCGATTTTGTTCACCTGTCTGAATCTCCCAAAACAATGTCTATACTGCCGATGATTGCCACCAGATCGGCGACCAGCAGTCCAGTGCTCAATACGGGTAGGGCCTGTAAGTGGATAAAAGAAGGTGTGCGCCAATGTACACGATATGGTTTGTTGCCGCCATCCCCTTCGAGGTAGACGCCCAGCTCGCCACGCGGTGACGAAACTGGCATATACACATATTCAGCGGGAGCATTGAAGCCGTCAGTCCACAGTTTGAAGTGATGGATCAATGCCTCCATGCTGGTACCCAATTCCGAGCGGGGGGGTGGTACGAATTTTCGGTTGTTACTGCGAATTGGGGCACCGTCTAGCTCCCTGAGTTTACCCATGCCTTGCTCGATAATGCTCAGAGACTCCCAGAACTCATCCATGCGGCAGATATATCGGGCAAAAACATCCCCCTCATTTCTGACGGGTACTTCGAAATCATAATCTTCATAACCTGAATAGGGTCGCGCTTTGCGGTTATCGAAATCTACACCTGAGCCCCGTAATGTAGGACCGGTCAAACCCCAGGCAACCGCGTCCTCAGCAGAGATCACGCCGATGCCCTTGGTGCGGTCCACAAACAGCGGGTTTTTGGTCAATAAGCCATGATACTGCTCGATGCGCTTGGGAAACATCTCTAAGAAATCCTGAACCGCATCATAGAACTCTTCAGGGACATCGCGCCACAAACCGCCCGGGCGGATGTAGGTGGTCATCATGCGCTGACCGGAAACCAACTCGAGGATATCCAGGATAATTTCGCGCTCACGGAAGCAATACAGGAACATGGACATCGCAGCCAAATCCAGCGATTGGGTTCCCAACCAGACCAGATGCGAAGCGATGCGCTGCAATTCTGCCAGGATCACACGGATCACCTGCGCCCGAGGCGGCACATCCAGATCAACCAGCTTTTCAATGGCCAGGCAGTAAGCTAAGTTATTTCCAACCGTATTAAGGTAATCCAGCCGGTCGGTCATCACTTCAGCCTGTTCGTAGCGTTTGGCTTCCATATTCTTCTCGATTCCAGTGTGTAGGAAGCCGATGTCTGGAACACAATTGATAATCGTCTCACCATCGAGTTCTAGCATCAAGCGCAGCACACCATGGGTGCTGGGATGCTGCGGGCCCATGTTGAGCAGCATGGTTTCGCCCTGGATGGCTCGATCGGAGACCAGGTGTTTTAGTTCATCTAAGGTAACTTCTTGAAGTTGCACCATATAAAACCTCGTAACGTATCACGATTATCGTTCTACGTATTACTCCTTCACATAAGGCTTTTTCTTGTCGATCTCATCGGCGTTGAAGCTGAATTGCACTTCTTCATACCCCAAGGGGTAATCCTTGCGTAATGGATGACCTTCCCATTCATAGGGCATCAGAATGCGGCGCAAATCCGAGTGGCCTTCAACCTTGATGCCGAACATATCCCAGATTTCGCGCTCGTGCCAGTTGGCATTGGGGTAAATCCCTTCAATCGTTGGCACGCTGGGTTCATCACCTGGAACTGCAGCTCGCATCCGTAGCGTGATGTTTTCGTCAATGGAATAAAGCTGATAAACCACATGGAACCTGGGAGCGCCTTCGGGCCAGTAATCTACTGCCGTCAGGCTGGAGAGCATATTGAAGCCGAAATCATCCCGCAGAAGCTGACAAATCTTGACCAAGTCTCCAGGGGAAATGATCAAAGAGTGCTCATCACGGAAAATATGCTCTTCCACCTGGAAGTTTTCTTTTATTGATTGGATTGCTTTGTTGAGTTTATCGTTCATAAAATTAAATCCTGATCATTTCAAACCCTGCCACATGAAACATTGCACTTGAAACTTGCGCCTTGCAACCTACTTCCATTTGGTGAGTTTTTCGTTTTCGACTTTTTCATACAGAGTCAAAATGCCATGAATCAGCCCTTCAGGACGCGGAGGACAACCGGCAATATACACATCGATGGGGATCACTTCGTCGATGCCTTGAACGATGGCGTAGTTGTTGAAAACTCCACCACATGAAGCACAATCTCCCATGGCAATGGCCCACTTAGGGTCAGGCAATTGATCATAAAGTCGGCGTACCACCGGGGCCATTTTGCGAGTCACACGCCCGGCGACAATCAACAAGTCAGACTGACGGGGGCTGGCGCGCATCAATTCCATTCCGAAACGGCTCATGTCGTAGTGTGAGGCCTGAGCATGCATCATCTCAATAGCACAGCAGGCCAACCCCGATAAAAGAGGCCACATCGCTCTCGTGCGGCTCCAGTTGACAGCTTTTTCTAACGTTGTGGTAACAATACCCATGTTACCTAGTTTCTGTTCTATTCCCATTCCAGGGCTCCTTTCTTCCAGGCGTACACATAACCTACCAATAAAATGATAATGAAGACAAACATCTCCACTAACGCAAAAATCCCCAGGCTGTTGTCAATGAAGTCGCGTAGAACAACTGCCCAGGGAAGGAAGAAGATAAGTTCAATGTCGAAAAGGATGAATAAGACGGCCACCAAATAAAATTTGACCGACATGCGCCGGGTTCCAGGCCCATAAGGATTCATGCCAGATTCGTAGGGCATGGCCTTGGCATCCGATTGACGCTTTGGGCCAAAAAGATGGCCTAAAATGACCACCAGACCAGCTAGCCCGGTGGCCAATATGATAAGGATCGCAATAGGAAGATACTCTGAGAGCATAAGAAATCCTCGAAAATCTTTTTATAGATTGTGGTTTTTCTAACTTGCGAAGTATATCATAGGAAGCCATTCAAATCATATGAATTATGTCCTGAAAAGGGGGGAGAAAGAAGAAATAAAAATGGTTAAAAAAGATCGGCGAGCGTGGGGAACACGCTCGCCGATCTCTTTAGGAGGACCACCAATCTTCTTGACATGGGGGGGGCATGCCAAAACATGATAATGGTGGTTTGACACCTGCAAGATACCAATAAAAGGAGAGGCAGGTACCAACGCTAAAATATTACACTATTTTGGTCTGAATTACATTAAAACTTCATTAGATTTTTGAGATAAACTTAGGCTTATTTGTGTACATCGACATTCCCCCGTAATTTCAAGTCTTATTCTTTGCCTTCTTTAAATATACGCAACCATTCGTCGACTTCTGCTGTGCTCAAAGTGACATCTTCTCCTGATTCTGGGTCGTCTTTGCTGTGGATTGATTCTTGAGCTAATTGTGTGGCAAAATCTTCTGAGTTCACCACTCTGGCACGAGCAGCGCGCGCCGCGGCTTGAACTTGTCGATCAGAACTGACCACGGTCCAAGTTGTTGCTGCGCGACCTAATTTCTCTAAGCGCTGACGAATGGCCGCATCAGCAGAGCTTCCTTCCCGAACAAAATGAGCTGTGATTGCCCCCATGCGTTGCGTACGATTTTGTCCAGGTGGAGCGTTGTCGAAATAAACTTCGATCTTTTTACGAGTCACCTGGTGGAAAACTTGCAACCGCTGAATGAGCTTTATTTCGTCATCGATGTTTGCTAAACTAAGCCCGCGAACTTTTGGTATTAAATTGTGGCCGTCAATAAGGTATGGCATACTTGAAGTGATTTATAATAGGGAACGCCAATCTCTTTTGGGATGGCAGCGATTGTAGTAGCAGGCTATCGCAGAGTCAATAGCCATCAAAACTCCAGGCAGGTTGCCTTATGCAATTAAAACGTCTATCTTTATATTTGCTTATCAATGTAATTGTTTCAGCGGTTACCACGATCATCGTGCTGACAGTTTGGGATCGCGCCCAGCGTCAAAGTTTTGATCAATCCACCGCAGAGATTGTTCTACCCACATCTGCTCCAACACAAATTGCGCAACCTGTTGAGCCAACTTCAGAACCAACCATAGCCCTTCAATCACATCAGGTCCGCTCTGGCGAGACTTTGGGAGATATTGCCCTGGAGTATGATGTCACCGTAGAAGAATTGATGGAGATCAATGGTATGACGGATCCTGACTCTTTGGCTGCCGGGCAGTTGGTCTATGTTCCCGAGCAGGGTGCTGTTTCCGAGGTACCTCCACCTACGCCTGCACCGGAAGAGGCTTCAGTTCCTAATGATGGCCAAATCGAAATAGTTTCGGTCATCGGCATCGGAGATATCGGCACAGAGCGGTTGGTTTTGGGTGAGTCCGGTGGCGGAAAACAAGCCTTGGCTGGCTGGCAGTTACGTGATGAAGATGGCAATATCTACACTTTTCCCCAAGCTACCCTTTATGAAAATGGCCAAATCGTGATCAATACTCGCGTGGGGTCAGATAATCCCCTTGAACTTTTTTGGGGTCAAGCCGAAGCAGTCTGGAAATCTGGTGAAGTAGCTACTTTATATGATGCTGCGGGTCAGGTTCAGTCAACCTTTCAAATCCCCTAAGAGATATGAAGAAATATCAGCATTCTATTGATGAGCAAATCCGTAAAGCCATAAAAGAGGGCCAATTTGAAAATTTGCCCGGCAAAGGCGAACCGATGGATTTGTCTGCCAATCCCCATGAAGACCCTGCCTGGAGTGTGGCTTTCAGGGCTATCCGCTCCAGCGGCCATACATTGCCCTGGATAGAAAAGCGCCAGCAAATCGAAGCTGACCTTGAGACTGCTCGCCAAAATTTATTGAGAGCCTGGCATTGGTATCAAGACACACAAAGGGATGCAGGTAATTTTTATCAACATGAGTGGAAACGCGCGCAAGATGATTTTCGCGAAAAGATAACCGAACTTAATAAGCACATCTTTAATTACAATCTCGAAGTACCTGCTGATCAATTTCAACGCCGGCAAATCAAGGTTGATGGGGAAATTGAGCGAATAACTACTAGCACTGATTGACCCATCTTCTCCCCTCGTGATACACTTCAACCACTGTTCACTCATCACTGAATACTGGTTACTGAATCATGACTCAAGCATATTACCGAAAATGGCGACCCCAAACTTGGGATCAAGTTGTTGGCCAAGAACATATTGTCACAACGCTGCGCAATGCGGTTGTGGCGGATCGCGTTGCCCATGCCTATCTGTTTGCCGGCCCGCGTGGCACAGGTAAAACAAGTTTGGCACGTTTACTGGCAAAAGCCGTAAACTGTCAGAATGAAGATACATCTAATCGACCCTGTAATCAGTGCGAGCATTGTCAAGCGGTCAACGAGGGGCGCTTTCTAGATTTGATCGAAATTGATGCTGCCTCCAACACCAGTGTGGATGATGTTCGAGATCTGCGCGATAAGATCAATTTTTCTCCCAACCAAGGGCGTTTCAAAGTTTATATCATCGACGAAGTACACATGCTTTCGACTGCGGCTTTCAATGCTCTATTGAAAACGTTGGAAGAACCGCCAGGGCATGCAATCTTTGTTTTGGCAACAACGGAGATTCATAAGATCCCTGCAACTGTGCTATCGCGCTGCCAGCGTCATGAATTTCGCGGAATTCCCGTCAATGATATCGTTGCCCACCTGAAGGAAGTCTCTTTGATTGAAGATTTGATCATCGATTTAGAAGCCCTGTCCCTGATTGCTAGGCAGGCTACGGGAAGTTTGCGAGATGCAATTTCATTGCTCGATCAGTTGGCGGCAACTTCTCAGGAAATCTCATTAGAGATGGCGCAATCTGTTTTGGGTACGGCAACGGGTGAAGCAGTGCTGAAGATCATAGAAGCTCTGCTGGCAAAAGATTCTGCTACAGGTTTGGATCATATCCATCGAACTCTGGATGCCGGTAGTGATCCGCGACAATTTGCACGTCAGATTGTCAATTATTTGCGCAACCTGCTCTTGGTGCGTATGGGTAATGCTGATCAGGTAAATGTGTCTTCGGAGATGCGCGCTCAAATGACCGAACACGCTCTGGCATATCAGGTGTCTGAATTGTTGGCACTAATTCGCAATTTTAATCATGCTGCTAGTGAAGGTCGCAATGCCTGGCAGCCGGCTCTTCCGTTAGAAATGGCATTTGTTGAATCATTGGAAATTACTGTGTCCACAATGGAAGCAGCACCTGCCCCGAAAGCAGCGATCATCCCAAAGGTAGAAAAAGATTCTCCTGTGAAGGTGGCCGAAACTCCCAAACCAGATCCCGCTCCCAAAGCGGATCCCGTTGAGCCTCAACCCGTGACTGATTCTCTTCCCCAAAGTGTGGCAAAAAATTGGGAACAAATTCTAAAGATCGTACGGGATGAAAATCCGCAAACACAAGCTTTGCTCAACTCATGCCGCCCGTTGGGTGTCAAAGGAAATGCTTTAGTATTGGGATTTAATGGTGATTTTGCAAAATCAAAAATGGAATCCGAAGGCAATGTTGATGTATTTCTAAAAGCTATGGAGCAGGTGATTGGGGAAACAATGCCCGTGTTGTGTATTGTCGCCCAGGGTGGGGAGTTGCCCCCCGATATCGACCAGGATGGAATGGTTGCCACCGCGTTGCGTGATTTGGGTGGCAAGATTGTAGATGTTCAATAACTGAGATAGGAGCAAAGTTTTTATGGCAAAGCGCAAAGGTCCACGGCCCCCAATGGGTGGGGGCGGCATGATGAAACAAATACAACAACTCCAAGAGCAGATGATGGCTGCACAAGAGGCGCTCGCCGAAGAAACGATCACCGTTTCCGCTGGAGGTGGAGTTGTAAAGGCAACTGTGACCGGTGATCAAAGATTTGAATCGATTGAGATTGATCCGGCGTTGCTGGAAGATGCTGATTTTGAGATGGTGCAAGATCTGATTCTTTCGGTAGTCAATAGTGCACTGGAGAAATCCCAAGAGTTAGCCGCTGAACGATTAGGTCCGCTGGCAGGTGGATTACCGTTCTAACCTTTTGTTGGTCGTTTAGATATGTCACTTCCCACACCAATTCAAGATCTTATCGAAGCATTTTCCCGGTTGCCAGGTGTTGGCCCGAAGACTGCTTCCCGGTTGACCTTCTATTTGTTGCGCGCGCCCGATAATTTCTCCTTGGACTTGGCGCAGGCGTTAGATGAGTTGAAGTCAGGGACTGCATTCTGCCAGACTTGTTTCAATATCACGGATGCTGGTCGCGTGGAGTGCCGAATTTGCGCAGACGAAGAACGTGATCACGGCACAATGTGTGTTGTAGAGGAACCTTTGGACGTTTTGGCCATTGAAAAGACAGGCGGGTATCAGGGCGTATTTCACGTGCTGCATGGCGCGCTATCGCCCATCGAAGGAGTCAGCCCCGAAGATTTGAAAATCCGTGAATTGATGTCTCGTTTGCGCAGTGGCGAAGTGCGAGAATTAATCTTGGCGACAAATCCCAGTATGGAAGGGGATGCAACCGCCATGTATTTGCGTAATCAATTAGAAAATTTGGATGTGCAAATTACACGTTTGGCACGTGGATTGCCCATGGGTGGGGATTTGGAATACGCGGATCAAAACACACTTTTAAGGGCTTTAGCGGGTCGTCAAAGCATGGATTAGCCTTAAAATGGCAAAAAACTGGGCCAATTTGAACGAATATTCAAAATTGGTCGAAAAAACCCTTGACAAGCATTTTTTTATCTGTATAATTCCCCACCGTTGTAAAAAACAACAAGATCTAGCCCCAAAAAAGCAGATCGCTAAAATCTGAATAGGCGCTCCAAAAGGCCGATATCGAAGAAAGGATGTCGGCGCTATTTTTGTGTCTCATGGAGCCCTTGACAAGTTGGGCCAGCGTTGATATACTCAACTCTTGCCTAACGACATAGAACCTTGACAACTGAAGAGTGACAGCAAGCAAAAAGCCTAGTCAATTTCAAGTAAGTCTCATGTAAATCCCGCATCTTCGGATGCGATTTTTATGCGGAGAGTTTGATCCTGGCTCAGGATGAACGCTGGCGGCGTGCCTAATACATGCAAGTCGAACGAGGAGCCTCAGTACTTGTATTCGTACTCGTACAGAGGATTTCCTAGTGGCGAACGGGTGAGTAACGCGTTGGTGACCTGCCCCGAAGAGGGGGATAACTCCGGGAAACTGGAGCTAATACCCCATGTGGTCACGGTTTTTAGAAATCCGTGACTAAAGGAGTAATCCGCTTCGGGAGGGACCTGCGTCCCATCAGCTAGTTGGTAGGGTAATGGCCTACCAAGGCATACGGGTAGGGGACCTGAGAGGGTGGCCCCCCACACTGGAACTGAAACACGGTCCAGACACCTACGGGTGGCAGCAGTAGGGAATATTGCACAATGGACGAAAGTCTGATGCAGCAACGCCGCGTGTGCGATGAAGGCCTTCGGGTTGTAAAGCACTTTTCTGAGGGAAGAGGAAGGACGGTACCTCAGGAATAAGTCTCGGCTAACTACGTGCCAGCAGCCGCGGTAACACGTAGGAGGCAAGCGTTATCCGGATTTACTGGGCGTAAAGCGCGTGCAGGCGGTTTGGCAAGTCGGATGTGAAAGCTCCTGGCTCAACTAGGAGAGGTCGTTCGAAACTGCCAGACTAGAGGACGGTAGAGGGAGATGGAATTCCCGGTGTAGTAGTGAAATGCGTAGATATCGGGAGGAACACCAGAGGCGAAGGCGGTCTCCTGGGCCGGTCCTGACGCTAAGACGCGAAAGCATGGGTAGCAAACGGGATTAGAAACCCCGGTAGTCCATGCCGTAAACGATGCGAACTTGGTGTTGGTGGTGTAAAAGCTATCAGTGCCGTAGCTAACGCGATAAGTTCGCCGCCTGGGGACTACGACCGCAAGGTTAAAACTCAAAGGAATTGACGGGTTCCCGCACAAGCAGCGGAGCGTGTGGTTTAATTCGATGCTACGCGAAGAACCTTACCTGGGCTTGACATAATGGTGGTAGAGAACCGAAAGGGGATCGACCCTCCGGGGAGCCATTACAGGTGCTGCATGGCTGTCGTCAGCTCGTGCCGTGAGGTGTCCGGTTAAGTCCGGTAACGAGCGCAACCCTTGCCGTATGTTACAAGTGTCATACGGGACTGCCGATATAAAGTCGGGGGAAGGAGGGGATGACGTCAAGTCAGCATGGCCTTTATGTCCAGGGCTACACACACGCTACAATGGTCGGTACAATTGGTCGCAAAACCGCGAGGTGGAGCCAATCCTTAAAACCGATCTCAGTTCAGATTGGAGGCTGCAACTCGCCTCCATGAAGCCGGAGTTGCTAGTAAACGCGCGTCAGCACAGTGCGTTGAATACGTTCCCGGGAATTGTACACACCGCCCGTCACGTCATGGGAGTTGGCAACACCTAAAGTCGGTATCCTAACCCTAACGGGAGGGAGCCGCCAAAGGTGGGGCTGATGACTAAGACGAAGTCGTAACAAGGTAGGTGTACCGGAAGGTGCGCCTGGATCACCTCCTTTCTTATGGATATCTGAGCAAAGATCCAGTGTTCGGCTTGAGCAATCAAGCATTGACACAGATCAGCGCTCCACTCCAAAAACTATGTTTTACCTCGATCGGTGTCGAGGGACTAGGTAAAACGCTTACTGTCACTCCTGAGTTGTCAAGGCTCATCCTGAAAAATGGGCCTGTAGCTCAGTTGGTTAGAGCACTGTGCTGATAACGCAGGGGTCACTGGTTCGAATCCAGTCAGGCCCACCTAATCAACGACTGATTGTGGATGCTCGATTTGCAATCGGCTCGGGGATGTAGCTCAGTTGGGAGAGCGCCGCCTTTGCAAGGCGGAGGCCAGGGGTTCGAGCCCCCTCATCTCCACTGAGTAGCATTATAAGAGAAGTGAAAGGTTTACGTACTTGCGACAGAGTGAAAATAGCATCATTTGAATACGGAAAATTTCGTTCGGGAGTTTTTTACGACCCGGCGAAATGCCGGGTCGTATTGCGTAAATTGACAAATTTTAGTTAGCCATCGCTGAGTGTATCTGAAGCCGAATAGGCGTTCAGGTTCACCCACCGGCAGCTAACGCCGGAACGGCACCTTACTAATTGAATATTGTTGCAAGTAACAAATCAAATCTAAAAGATATTAACGACAAGTAACGGAAGAGTTTTGAACTCTCCGCATCACAACACGTTAAGCTACTAAGAGCTTACGGT